>JAFASL010000135.1 GCA_019244535.1 Alphaproteobacteria bacterium | reverse complement strand
GTTGCCACTGAGCTCTCTGCCAAGCGACTGGCGTTGCTCAAAGAGGCGGTGCCGAGCGTCAAGACGGTCGCGGTATTGTGGAACGCCGACGATTTCGGCATGACCCTGCGATATAAGGCGGCAGAGCTGGAGGGAAAACGAGCAGGGATCGCGATCGTGGCGCTCGGCGTGCGTGCCCCCGATGATTTCGATGCCGCTTTTGCCGAAATGAGGCGAACCCCGCCTGATGCCATTCTTATGGTGACGGACGTGTTGACGGTGCTCAACCGCCAGCGGGTGATCGATTTCGCTGCCGAGCGGCGCCTGCCGGCGATCTATGAATACACCTATCTCGCCCGCGATGGCGGGTTGATGTCTTACGGCCCCGATGTAGAGGCGATTTTCGACCGTGCCGTGGGCCTCGCCGATCGCATCCTCAAGGGTGCGAACCCGGCCGACCTGCCGCTCGAACTGCCGACCCGCTTCGAGCTCACTGTCAACCTGAAGACAGCAAAGACACTCGACCTCACAATCCCCGAATCGATCCTGTTGCGAGCCGACACCGTAATCGAATGAACCTGCGCTATGCGCGGCTTACGGCCCGGCTCCGGCGGCCGCTGCTTCAGAAATATTTCCTGGCGCTGTTCATCGCCGTTGTTGTGCCGCTACTGGCCAATGGCGCAAGCGAGGCGTGGTTCGGTTATCGCGACCAGCGCCACACGTTGAGCCAGCGGCTCCAGGCCGAAGCGCGCTCGGCCGCCGGCAAGATCCAGGGTTTCCTCGATGACATCACCGATCAGCTGCAATGGACGGTGCAGTTGCCGTGGCGCGAGGGTATGGAGGAGCGTCACCGGTTCGACGCGTTGCGCATGCTGCGCCAGGTCCCGGCGGTGATCGACGTAACGCTTGTCGACGGCGAGGGGTTCGAGCGGCTGCATGTTTCGCGGGTCGATCCCGATGCCGTGAACAGCGGGATCGATCGCAACCAGGATCCCGCGGTGGCCGGCGCGCGCTCCGCGCGCATCTGGTACGGCCCCGTTACATTGTTCGAGGGATCCGAACCGCACATGACCGTTGCAGTTGCCGGGGCGCGCGAAATCAATGGGATCACCATCGCCGTGATCAATCTCAAGCTCATCTGGGACGTGATCTCGGCGATCCATGTCGGACAGTCAGGCGATGCTTTCGTGCTCGACCGCTCTGGCCGTCTTGTCGCGCACCCCGACATCAGCCTTGTGTTGCGGGGCGACGGCGATCCGGCGGCAGCCCGCCTCAAAAGCTTGCAACAAGCGGCGGTGGCCGGAATCGCCGAGCGTCCCAACGCCGAGAACCGTTCGGTAATCGCTGCAATGGCGCCGATTGCAGGCCCCAGCTGGACCGCCATTGTCGAGCAGCCGGCAGAAGAGGCCCTGATGCCGATCCGCGCGGGACTGCTGCGGACGGCGATGCTGCTGCTGGCCGGCACCCTCTTTGCGGCGGCTCTCGCCTATTTCCTGGCTCGCCGGATGACCGGGCCGATTGCTGAATTGGAGAAAGGGGCCGAAGAGATCGGCGCAGGGCATTTTGATCACAAGATCGACATCAGGACTGGCGACGAGCTCGAAGGACTGGCGCAGCGGTTCAACGACATGGCGGTCGAGCTGGCGGTCTCGCAGGAACGCTCGGAGCGAATCGCGCGCCTCAAGCGGTTCCTCTCACCGCAAGTCGCCGAGCTGCTCGAAAGCAGCAACCAGGAGGCGCTGCTTGACAGCCACCGTGCTGAAGTCGTCGCGGTTTTTTGCGATCTGCGCGGCTTTACCGGCTTCTCTGGTGCCGCCTCCCCGGAGGAGGTAATGGGGTTATTGCAGGTGTATTATGAGGCCCTCGGCACGATCATTACCCGGTACGAGGCTACCCTGACCTGCTTTATGGGAGACGGCGTGATGTTGCTGCTGAACGCACCAGTGCCGTGCCCCGACCCGGCATCGCATGGTGTGCGCATGGCGGCCGAAATGCAACGCTCAGTTCAAGCGCTGATAAGCGGCTGGCGGGCGCGCGGTCACACGATCGGGTTCGGGGTGGGTCTAGCAAAAGGCCCGGCAACAGTCGGCCGCATTGGTTATGAGGGGCGCTCCGACTACACGGCGATCGGCAATGTCGTCAATCTGGCGTCACGGATCTGCGCCGCCGCTGAGGACGGCCAGATCCTGATCGATGCGAGGATGGCAGCCGAGGTCGGCAGCATCTTTGCACTGACACCTCTAGGCACTCGCCGGTTGCGCGGCTTCGCAGAGGGTGTTCCGGTTTTTGCCGTGGAGCCGCAGCACCGGGATTGGGCCGCGCTGCTGGCGACCAAATAAGCCGGCGGGTTTCCGGCCCCCGGTTTTCGCTGTATAGCGTCGCCATGACCGTAATCACGGATACAGAGGCTCTGGGCCGCTTTTGCGAGCGGCAGAAGGGTGCAGGCTTTGTCGCGGTCGACACCGAGTTCATGCGCGAACGCACTTATTGGCCGATCCTCTGTCTCGTGCAGGTGGCAGGCCCCAAAGAGGCTGCGGCGATCGACGCGCTTGCCCCGGAGATCGACCTCTCGCCGTTGCTTGCGCTGATGGGGGACCCCGGAACGCTCAAGGTATTCCACGCGGCGCGGCAGGACGTCGAGATCTTTTTCAAATTGTCCGGCGCGGTGCCGGCGCCGCTGTTCGACACCCAAATCGCCGCGATGGTCTGCGGCTTTGGCGATGCGGCGAGCTATGAGACTTTGGTCACCAAACTCACGCGTACCTCGCTCGACAAATCCTCGCGGTTCACCGACTGGTCGCATCGGCCGCTGACCGACCGGCAGATCCGCTACGCCCTTGCCGACGTGATCCACCTGCGCACCGTTTACGAGAAGCTTCAGCAACAGCTGGCATCGAATGGCCGCACCAGCTGGTTCGCCGAGGAGATGGCCGAGCTGTGCAATCCCGAGACTTACCGCAGCGATCCGGAGGAAGCATGGCGACGGTTTAGGTTGCGCGGCCGGGTCGATGCGCGGTTTCTCGGTCTATTGCGAGAGGTGGCAGCATGGCGCGAGTTGGCTGCTCGGCAACGCAATCTGCCCCGCGGGCGGATCCTGCGGGACGAAGCTTTGTTGGAAATCGCCGCCCACGCTCCCCGCTCGATCGAGGCGTTGGCGCGGACCCGCAGCCTCGGTCGGGGCGTCGCGGAGGGCAAGCTCGGGGGCGAAATTCTCGAAGCAGTGCAACGTGGGTTGAACATAACCGCGCCGCTCGAGCTGCCGGTTGCCGCGAGAGTGGACGCGCCGCCCGGTCGGGGGCCGCTGATCGAATTATTGCGTGTGCTCCTGAAGCAGCGCTGCGATGATCATCAGGTCGCGCAAAAGCTGCTGGCTTCGGCCGACGATCTGGAAGCGATTGCCGCCGACGACGAGGCGCCGGTGAAGGCGCTTTCCGGCTGGCGTCGCGAAATCTTCGGCAAGGACGCCCTAGCCTTGAAGCATGGCAGGCTCGCGCTGACGGTCCGGCGCAACAGGATCAGCCTCGTCGAACTTCCGGACAGCTCGTAATAGGGGTTTTTGGAGTGATAGACGAGACTTTGGTGTCACTGCGAGCTGGGCGAAGCAGTCTCCGGGCGGCTGAGCGCCTCTAAAAGTCGGTCTTCGGCAGGTGGTCAGATGCCATGTAGTTGTCGAACTTCGTTGTCTCGGCGTCGAAATGAAGCTTGACTGTGCCGATCGGCCCATGGCGCTGCTTGGCGACGATGATTTCTCCCAGGCCATGGGCCTTTTCGAGCCGTTCCCGCCATTCCTGGTAGCGATCGCTGAACTTGGCTTCCGCCTCGTTGGAGAGGCGGGTCGGCTCGCGTGACAAGTAGTATTCCTCCCGAAAAATAAACATCACCACATCGGCATCCTGCTCTATGGAACCGGATTCGCGCAGGTCGGCAAGCATCGGGCGCTTGTCTTCGCGCTGTTCTACCGCGCGAGAGAGCTGCGACAGCGCCAGCACCGGAACATCAAGCTCCTTCGCGAGCGCCTTCAGCCCTCGGGTGATATCAGAGATCTCCTGAACTCGGTTCTCCTGAGCGCGGGCCTGGTTTGATGGCCGCAGCAGCTGCAGGTAATCAACCACGATCAGCCCGAGACCGTGCTGGCGCTTCAGTCGCCGCGCGCGCGTGCGGAGCGCCGCCACCGACAGTGCCGGGGTGTCGTCGATAAACAATTTCAGCGCCGCGAGCTGTTGGCTTGCCTGGACAAATTTGTCGAAATCCTCGTGGCTGACATCGCCTCGCCGAATGCGGTCGGAGGAGACCCCGGACTCCTCAGCCAGAATACGGGCGGCAAGCTGCTCCGCCGACATCTCGAGCGAGAAGAAGCCGACGACTGCACCATCCTGGGCACGCTTGCGCGCATCGGAGGCTGTCGCCGGCGCGTAATTTCGCGCCGCGTAAAACGCGATGTTGGTGGCCAGTGCCGTCTTGCCCATTGATGGCCTGCCGGCGAGCACCACCAGATCGGATGGGTGGAGACCGCCGAGTTTGCGGTCGAGGTCGACAAAGCCCGTTGCAACACCGACGGTCTTGCCGCTGCGCTTGAACGCCGCCTCGGCGTTGTCAATCGCGCTCGTCAGCGCCGTGCCAAAGGCGCGGAACCCACCCTCCGTTTCCCCGGTTGTCGCGAGGTCGAACAGCTTCTTTTCCACGCGTTCGATCTGCTCGCGCGCCGGGTCGTCGAGGTCCTGGCGAAACGCGTCATTAACCACATCCCCGCCGAGCGCAATCAGCTCGCGCCGGAGATAGAGGTCGTGTACGGCACGGCCGTAGTCTTCGGCATTGATGATCGCCGCTGCGGCGCCCGCCAGCCGCGCCAGATATTGAGCCCCGCCGATCTCGGTCAGCGCCCCGTCCTGGTCAAACAGGTTCTTGAGCGTGACTGGATTGGCGATCTGGCCACGGCCCAGCAGCTTGCCGATCGCAGCAAAGATGCGGCCATGGACGGCATTGCCGAAGTGCTCGGGCTGAAGGAACTCGCAGACCCGGTAATAAGCCGCGTTGTTGATCAATGTCGTGCCGAGCAGCGCCTGTTCGGCTTCGGTGTTGTAAGGTGGGGTGCGCAACAGCTCCGGGTTGGGTTCACGCAGCAACGTGACCCGGGAGGTCATGTTTGTTTCCATGCCCCGGCAGATTACCATCGGCCGGAAGACAACCCGGCCCGGAATTCGATCCCCAGCCTGTGGAAGGCGGGGATGGGTCAGAGATCAATAGTGATCGAACGAATGGCCGCGAATCTTCCGCTCGCGGCTGCGGTCCGGAGCGACTCAGGCTGCCCGGTCGGCGGTACCGCTATGCGCGCGCTCCCAGTCCAGCATGTAGTCCCTGGTCAGCGGTACAGCCCCGACAGATTTGGCGAGCTGCATTTGGAAGACCATGAGATCCTGCCGCCGAAAGCCAATTTCCGAGGCGACGAGGTACATCTCCCACATCCGGCAGAAACGTTCGTCATAAATGGCCCGAATGCTGTCGCGGTTTCGCTCGAAACGCTCGCGCCACGCGCGAAGCGTCCGGGCGTAATGCAGGCGAAGAATTTCGAGGTCGGTGACCCAGAGGCGCAAGCGCTCGACGATTGGCAGAACCTCCGAGAGCGCCGGGATGTAGCCGCCGGGGAAGATGTATTTTCGGATCCACGGATTGGTCGATCCTGGCCCGTCCTTGCGGCCGATCGCGTGCAACAGTGCGACGCCATCCGGCGCCAGCAGCGATTTCAGTTTGGCGAAGAAGCTGTGGTAATGATTGACCCCCACATGCTCGAACATGCCGACCGATACGATGCGATCGTAATGACCGACCTCTTCGCGGTAGTCGCGAAGGTAAAACCTGACCCGATCGGAAAGCCCCGCTGCGGCCGCGCGCCGGGTCGCGGCTTTATGCTGCTCGATCGATAAGGTCAGACCCGTCACATCGGCACCGCATTCACTGGCGAGGTAAAGCGCAAGCCCGCCCCAGCCTGAACCGATATCCAGCACTCTTTGGCCCGGTCGGATCAGCAGCTTTGCCGCGATGTGCCGTTTCTTGTCAGCCTGCGCGATGTCGAGGTCCTCGGAGCCGTCGCGGAAATAGCCGCACGAATACTGCCGGTCCCGGTCGAGGAACAGCTCATAGAGCTGGTCCGACAGATCGTAATGATGGGCAACGTTCCGACGGGCGCGCGGCAGAGGATTGTATTGATGAATTTGGCGGAACAGCGTGAGGTAGCCGTTCAGCAGCCGCGAGGTCAGCCCCGGTGGCAGGGCTTCGAGATTGACCGCAAACAGATCGACGAGATCGTAGAGGCTACCCTCCTCGATTGTAAGCTTCCCGTCCATGAATGCTTCGCCGAAATAGAGGCGAGGCCGCGCGGCGAGTTTCCAATGCAAGGCCGGATCGAGAAGTCGGATAGTTACGCGCGCTCCACCTGGTCCGAATGTGTGGGGTAACCCACCGGCATCGATGACCCGCAAGCGGCCGATTTTGATGATTCGTTCGAGCAGACGCGACAGCAGCATCGGTACGCGATCGAATAGGGAACGGATCCCCAATATCCGGCAAATTCCCTATCGAATACAAGCGCTTCGATCCGCTAGACGACAGCGGAACTGGTCTGCGCCGCTGCGGCACGGGCCTCTTCTTCCTCCTCGTCGCGCAGGCGCAGCGGGTCGATCCCCTTTGCCTGCATCTCGGCTTCTTCCGAGGACTGCGCGACATTGGCCGTCACCGTTACCGATACTTCGGGATGCAGCACGACCTTTACGGCGTGTAGCCCCAAATTCTTGATGGGCCGGTCGAGGACGACCTGGCGTCTTTCGATTGTAAACCCCGCCTCGCTCACCGCGTCGGCGACATCGCGGGCCGAGACCGAGCCGTAGAGCTGCCCACTTTCGCCGGCCTGGCGGATGATCACGACTGTCAGGCCCTCGAGCTTGCCGCCGATCTCCGTCGCCTCGCTCCGGCGCTGCAAATTGTTCGCTTCGAGCTGAGCGCGCCGGGTCTCGAAATACGCCAGATTCTCTTTTGTGGCGCGCATCGCCTTCTTCTGCGGCAACAGATAGTTCCGCGCAAAGCCGGGCTTCACCTTGACGAGTTGCCCCATCTGGCCGAGCTTTTCGACCCGTTCGAGCAGGATCAGTTCGATCATCGGATTCCTCCAATTCTCAGGGTTGGGCAAACCGCCGCCTTAGCCCCAGCGGCGAATCCAGTAACCCCAAAAGAGCTATGACCAGCAGCGGCCAGCCGAACACCCCGGCCAGCACGTAAAAGGCCACCAACGTGACCGCCGGGCGCGGAAAACGCCGCGCGAAGGTATGGAGCACCGCCAGCCCCGCCAGACAGAAGGGCACGGCCAGCACAATCATCACATTGACGGCGAGAAAGCGCGCCGTTCCGCCGACCAGGACCGCCGCGGCAGCAACCGCCAGCAGCACGGAGATCCATATCGGGAGGCTAAGGGCCGCGATATCGGGGGACGGCCGCCAGCTGGCGTCGAAGCGAGCGAGCAAGCCCTGCGCCAGACTCCCATTTGTAGTTGTCATGACCATGCACGAGGTAGCGACAATAGCGGGAAGAACGAAAGCGACGGAGTTGAAAAGTACATTGTGCTCCGGGGCGATTTCCTCGGCCCGGCGGTCAAGGACGGGAGCCAGTACCTCGCGCAAAGTGCTCTCCATCCCTTGCGGTCCGCCGAGCAAAACGACCGTGGCAGCGGCTGCGACCAGACCAAGACCGGTGAGCCAACCCGTCAGCAGGCCGGGCGGATACCATTCCACCATATCTCCAGGCGCCATTCGGGCAAGCAGGGCTTGGCGTACCAGCACCACGACCGGCAAGACATTCAACGCGGCAAACACCCCAGCGGTCAACAGGCTCCCGGCGCCAGCCAACACCAGCGCAGCAACCAAGCCGGCCAGGGCGCAGGCGCCGGTCCCAAGCCACAACCCGGCGGTAAAAAGGGGCAACTGGGCGAGATAGATCAATATCATCGGGCCCGCTGAACCGGTCAGCACCAGTACATACGGCGCTGCCGCTAGCACTCCGCAAATTAGCGCGGCCCCAACAAGCCCCGGCCGAACCACGCCCGTGCTCCGTGCGGCGAACAGGATGCTCGAACCGGCTATTTTACCATATAGGGGAGCAACCCCAGAAAGCGCGCCCGCTTGATGGCTTGGGCCAGCTCGCGCTGTCGCTTGGTCGACACCGCGGTGATCCGGCTCGGCACGATCTTGCCGCGCTCCGAGATAAAGCGCTGCAACAGCTTCACATCCTTGTAGTCGATTTTAGGAGCATTGGGACCGGAGAACGGGCAGGATTTGCGCCGCCTGAAAAACGGCCGGCGCGCCGCGGCGCCGCGTCCCGACCCGGCGGCCGAGTGGCTTTCCAATTACGCCTCCACCGCTTCAGTTTCAGGAGCGGCGCGCTCGACGGGAGGCCGCTCCGCTTCTCTCCCGTCGCCGGCGCGATCCCGATCGCTTCGGCGTTGACGATCATCGCGGCTGCCGCGGTTCTGCATGATGACCGAGGGCCCTTCCTCCAGTTCATCGACGCGGATCGTCAAATAGCGAATTACGTCCTCGTTGATCCGCATCGTCCGTTCCAGCTCTGCCACGGCAACGGGGGGAGCGGAAAGATTCAACAGGACGTAGTGACCTTTGCGGTTCTTCCTCATGCGGTAAGTCAAATTGCGCAGCCCCCAATACTCGCGCTTCCTAACTTCGCCGCCATTATCGGCAACAAGCTGGGTGAAGGCATCGGCCAAGACATCGACCTGCGCACCAGAGATATCCTGGCGCGCAATGAACACATTTTCGTAGAGTGGCATATTGCAGCAAATCCCTTATGGCTGATGATGGTTCGGAGCAAACGCCGACCGAACCGAACCGGCAAAACCGGCAAGGGTCGAAGGCCAGTATTATATGGCAAGTCGAGACCGGTACAAGACGAGGGGGCAGTCCCGTCTTGACACCGGACGCGGTGCAGCTATGACCACGCCGCCCGCGTCGACAATCGCGGGAGAGGCCGCAACAGGGGATCTGGCTTCGCATGAAGCGGGCATTCGTATTTCCGGGACAGGGCTCGCAGGCGGTCGGCATGGGACGGGCCTTGGCGGCAGCGTTCGCGCCAGCGCGCCGGGTCTTTGAAGAAGTCGACGCGGCGTTGGCGCAAAATCTGTCGCTCATCATGTTCGAGGGACCGGAGAGCGAGCTCACCCTGACCGAAAATGCTCAGCCGGCATTGATGGCGGCCAGCCTTGCCGTCATCCACGTCCTCAAAACAGAAGGCGGTGTTGCACTCGATCACAATGCCGCCGCTTTCGTGGCGGGGCATTCGCTCGGTGAATACTCGGCACTCGCAGCGGCGGGTGGGGTCGGGATCGGGGACACGGCGCGCCTGCTCAGGCAACGCGGCCGCGCGATGCAGGAGGCGGTCCCCGTCGGGGAGGGCGCGATGGCGGCGTTGCTTGGCCTCGACGTCGAGCAGGGACAGGAGGTTGCTGCCGAGGCTGCCGGCGCCGATCAGGTATGCGCTGTGGCAAACGACAACGCGCCAGGTCAAGTCGTCGTAAGCG
Source organism: Alphaproteobacteria bacterium (assembly GCA_019244535.1). Taxonomy (GTDB): domain Bacteria; phylum Pseudomonadota; class Alphaproteobacteria; order ATCC43930; family CGMCC-115725; genus AP-15. The sequence goes on along the minus strand of JAFASL010000135.1, from coordinate 103 downwards.
GCCATCGTCGGGCCGTCGAGCGGGCCATTGCTATAGCTCGTGCGCATGGAGCGCGGCGTTCGATCACGCTCCCGGTGAGCGCGCCATTTCATTCCCCGCTAAT
>JAFASL010000126.1 GCA_019244535.1 Alphaproteobacteria bacterium | reverse complement strand
AAGGCGATGCCCGACATTGATGACCAGGCCTTCGAATTTTTGCTGGCCCGTGCTGGACTCGATTTGACATCGGAGCAAAAGGCCGAGCTGAGGTCGGTCTACGCCGGCATTGCCGCGATGGCCGAGCGGGTGCGCAAGCCCCGCGGCTATATGGCCGAGCCGGCGCATGTGTACGACTTCACCGAGGACGACCTCGTATGAGCGGGGCAATCCCAACCATCGCCGAGGCTGCTCGGCTGATCGCGGCAAAACAGCTCTCGCCAGTCGAGCTGACCCGCGCCTGCCTCGACCGCGTGCACAAACTCGACGGCGAATTGCACGCCTTTGTCCATTTGACCGAGGAGCGGGCTTTGGCCGAGGCGCGCGCTGCAGAGGCGGCTATCTCCGCGCATGGCCCGAAGGGGCCGCTGCATGGCATTCCGATCGGTCTGAAAGATATCGTCGATACCAAGGGTGTTCCGACGACCTGCCAGTCGAAATTCCTGCAGGACAACATCCCCGATGCGGATGCCGCATGCGCCGAGAAGCTCGCCGCTGCGGGCACTGTATTGATCGGCAAAACCACGACGCATGAATTCGCCGATGGCGGGCCTTCGTTCGACTTGCCCAAGCCGCCGGCGCGCAACCCGTGGAACACCGAGCATTTCACCGCCGGCAGCAGCAGCGGCACCGGCGCCGCGGTCGCGGCCGGTCTCATTCTAGGCGGGATCGGCACCGATACCGGCGGCTCGATCCGCGGACCGGCGGCGCTCTGCGGCATTGCCGGCATCAAGCCGACCTACGGTCTCGTCAGCCGCGCCGGCGTTGCGCCTGCCGCCTTCAGCCTCGACCATATCGGCCCGATGGCATGGACCGCCGAGGATTGCGCATTGATGCTGCAGGCTCTCGCCGGGCACGACCCGCGCGATCCGGCCAGCGCCTCGCGCCCAATCCCGAACTACACCGCGCGGCTCGGCAGTGGTGTCAAGGGGCTCAAGATCGGCGTCATCCACCATTTTCACGAGACCGATCACAAGGTCAGCGACGGCACGCAGCGCGGCATTGCCGCGGCGATTGCGACGTTCCGCGACCTCGGCGCGGAGATGCGCGAGGTGCAGGTGTCGCCGCTGCAGGATTGGCTCGCCTGCGGCTCCTTAATCTCAATCACCGAGCGTGCCGCGGCCTTTGAGGAATGGGCGCGCACCCGGCTCGGCGATTTCAGCGAGCGGCTGCGCAGCCGGCTGATGCTGGGCGCCTTTGTCACCGGGGTCGATTACGTCCAGGCGGTGCGCCGGCGGCGCGAATTGCGCGCGGAATTGCAGGCGGCGATGAAGGGGCTCGACGCGGTGCTGACCGCGACGCAGCCGGCGGAAGCGGCCAAGATCGACGCGGTGCCGAAATGGGACCTGTTCGGGCCGCCCAACTTCACGATGCCGTTCAACGTCGCCGGTTACCCGGCGATCTCGGTGTGCTCGGGCTTCGGCGAAGGCGGCTTGCCCTTAGCTATCCAGCTGGCCGGCAAGCCGTTCCAGGAGCCGACCTTGTTGCGCATCGCCGACGCCTTCGAGAAGGCCACCCAGTTCCGCGAGCGCCGCCCCGCGTTGCTCGCTGCCTGAGTCCCCTCTTCCCCCCACCAAAGCGGTCGGTGGAGGAAGCCACCTTTTGACTTTACCGCCATCGTCGCCGGCACGGTAGCGAGCGAGATCAGGCTGCGTTGGCGAAGGTGTCGAGGGCGTTGGCGCACGCGGGCCTGGGCTCGGCTGCGGGGGTGCGCGCGAGAGGCTCGTATGGAAATCCGAACGGAGGCTGTCGTCGAAGATTTGCCGAACGGCTTCGACATTTTGCGGGCTGAGGCGCGCTCCGAAGGCTTTCGGCAAATGGAAAGGCTCGCGACCGATTGGGACGCGCACACGACGCGCTTTGATCGCGATGGTGAGGCATTGCTCGCCGCGCTCGTAGACGGAGTGCTCGCCGGTATCGGCGGTCTGACCGTCGACCCGGTCGTACCCACTGCTTTTCGGATGCGCCGGTTCTACGTCCGGCCAGTGTTTCGCCGCGTCGGTGTTGGGCGGCAATTGGTACTGGCGCTGCTGGCGCGTGCGCGGCCGAGCGAAATGATCGCGGTCAATGCCGCGCCGGGGAGTGTCCGGTTTTGGGAGGCGATAGGCTTTGCGCCAGATCAGCGAGACGGACACACCCACATCCTCCATCGGGCAAACTCATGACGCCAGTCGGCTTGTCCCGATTGGACTCGTTCCCGCTGGCGGCGCGTTTCCGCCAACGGCTTCAGAAAAGGCCACCGATTTCCGCGACCGCCGGCCTGCGTTGCTCCCACCCTGAGCTCCGTCATTCCGCCCGCTGCGCCCCTGCAGTCGGTACATAGCAGATGGAGCCATTTACGTTTTTGACTTGACCGGGCCGGGTTAAGCCACGATCTATTAACGGACCAAATCGGTCCGATTTAGGGTCGCGTACGCGATGATCATCCTCAGCAAGCTCGCCGATTACGGCGTCATCGTCGCCACTCACCTTGCCGCCTATCCGGCCCGTCAGGTCACCGCCGGCACGGTGGCGATCGAGACCCGCCTGCCGCAGGCCACCGTCGCCAAGGTCCTGAAGGCGTTGGCGCATGCGGGCCTGGTCACGGCAGCACGAGGCGCCGGCGGCGGTTACCGGCTGGCGCGCCGCGCGACCGAAATTTCGGTCGCCGAGGTCGTCGCGGCGATCGACGGCGACATCGGGCTGACTCAGTGCTCGGTTCATGTCGACGAGTGCGCGCGCACGACATATTGCCCGACCCGGCCT
>JAFASL010000012.1 GCA_019244535.1 Alphaproteobacteria bacterium | reverse complement strand
CCCGACCGTCACGGGTGCCGGGACCGGCACGTTCGAATTTGAGACAGGAAGCGGCGTCTACACCGAATTGCAATGCGGCTCCTACATCTTCATGGACGCCGATTACGGCCGCAACCTTGACCGCGACGGCACCCCCATGAAGGCCTTCGAGCCGAGCCTCTTCGTGTGGGCGACGGTGATGAGCCGCCCGACCGAGGACCGCGCGATTGTCGACGCCGGCCTCAAGGCGCTCGCCTTCGACTCAGGGCCGCCTCTGGTGTGCGATGAGCTCGCCGCCACCTACGAGCGCGCCTCCGACGAGCACGGCCGCCTCGGCATCTCGGGCGCCACCAACCGGCTCGGTCTCGGCGACAAGATTCGCCTCGTCCCCGGCCATTGCGACCCGACCGTCAACCTCTACGACTGGTACGTCGCTGTCCGCGCGGGCCGTGTCGAGCAGCTCTGGCCGATCACTGCGCGGGGGGCGGTGTATTGACAGTTCTCGCCTGGCTGCAAGCCATCCCTTGACCGTTAGGGCGTTGGAACCTGTTACCGGGCGGGGAATAAAACTGGAGAATGCGCGTTACACGCGAGTCATTTGGCTCCACGAAAAATTATTTGATGCCGGTGATCGTCAGTTGCGCATGCCCTAAGGGTGACCTCGGAGATGGACGATCCGAGACTTGTTGAGGATGTTCAGCCGGTTGAACCGGCCGGTGCTAAGCGCGCGGGATTCGCCCCGCCGCGATTGGGCATCCTGGCACGTCTTTTTGCACTCGTGGTGCTGTCGATTTTACCGGCGCTGTCGGTTCAAATTTACAACGAAGTCGAGCTGCGCAGTTCGCGCGAGGTCGATGTTCGCAATAACGCGCTGCGGCTTGCCAAATTTGCGTCCGGGGAACTCGACCGGATAATCGATAACGCGCGCGGTCTGCTGGTCAGCCTTTCGCAACTCCCTCTGATGCGCAACCGAGATGTGGAAAACTGCTCATCATATCTCACCGCGTTGGTCAGGTCTTTTCCGCAATATCGGGTCATCGGAGCCATTGACCTGAACGGGCGCCCGTTCTGTGCCAGCGCCCCTATCCCAGCAGAAGCTACGACAGAAGATCGACCGTACTTTAAGAAAGCTATAGAGACAGGTCGATTTACTATCGGTGAATACACGATTGGTAAAATAATAGCTAAGCCAGTTCTTCCGCTAGTTCTACCTTTCTTGGGATCGGATGACAGGATAGCTGGCGTCATTTACGTTTCGCTCGATCTTGAGTGGCTTGCTCGATACTTCGCAGACAGCAAGCCACTGGGCAAGCAAGCGACGCTGGCCATTACCGATCGTGAGGCGACGATTCTGGTTCGGATACCGGATAACCAACTTTATGCCGGGACAAGATTTTCCAAAATTTATTTCAATCAGATTTTTGCCGAACAACCGGGCACAGCCGAAATCACGGGCGTAGACGGCGTTCCTCGAAACCTCGGCTATATCCCAATCAATCAGATGCCAATCGGGCTTTATGTCGGAGTCGCTCTGACCAGGGAGGACGCGTTTGCGCCGGTGAACCGGGCGAGTATCGCGGGATTTACTATTATAATTGCCGGGCTTTTACTGGGACTGGCTATGGCCTGGTTAGGAGCACAGCGTTTTATTTACCGTCCGATCGGCAAGCTAATGGCGGCGGCATCGCAATGGAGCCGCGGTAACTTCGGGGCGCGTGCAGATGTTGGAAGGGGCAGTTCAGAGCTGGCAGAGCTCGGTCGCACCTTCGATTCGATGGCCGCCCTGCTGCAACGACAGCAAGAGGACAATGCCGTCTTGCTAGCAAGCTTGGAAAATCGAGTGGAAGAAAACCCTCGCACTGGCGCAGGCTGAACTAGCGGCGCGCGCCGACGAACTCGAAGCTAAAAATCGTGATCTAAGCTCCGAGATGCGGCGTCGAGAACAGGCCGAGGAGGTATTGCGTCACGTGCAAAAGATCGATGCGCTTGGCCAACTCACAGGCGGAATCGCGCACGATTTCAACAATATTCTGCATGTGATTCTGGGAAATCTCGAGATTGTCGAGCGACGCTTGAATGTCGGCGAAAGTGATGCGCGGAGCTTGGGCCGTCCGATCCAATTCGCGACGCGGGCAGCCGAACAGGCCGCCGCGTTGATACGAAAGTTACTGGCATTCGGCCGGCGCCAGCCGCTCGACCCCAAACCGCTTGATGTCAACAAACTGATTACCGGCATGTCGGACATGCTTCATCGCACGCTCGGCGAGGCGATCGACCTGGAAATCGTCTTGGGCGCGCGCCTCTGGCAGACCCTTGCCGACGCAAACGAGTTGGAAAACGCGATCCTCAACCTGGCGGTCAACTCCCGCGACGCAATGCCGGCTGGCGGCAAGCTCACGATCGAGACGACCAATTCTTATCTGGACGAAACCTATGCCGTCACAGAGGAAAGCGTACAGCCTGGTCAATATTTGCTTATCGCGGTCACCGACACCGGCAAGGGAATGTCGCCCGCGACTATCGAGAAGGCATTCGATCCGTTCTTCACGACCAAGGAGATGGGGCAGGGCACCGGGCTTGGGCTTTCCCAAGTCTATGGTTTCATCAAGCAATCGGGCGGCCACATCAAAATCTACAGCGAGGAGGGAAACGGCACGACGATAAAGCTCTATTTGCCTCGCCTCGTTGCGTCATCTGAAGTAGTCGAAGAAAAGGTAATTGCCGAGGGCGCGCCGGCGCGCGGCCATGCAGAAGTCGTGCTCGTTGTTGAAGATCACACCGACGCGCGAAATCTTGCGATCTATGGATTGCGTGAACTCGGCTATGAGGTCATCGACGCTGCCGACGGGCAAGCCGCGTTGCGCGCGATCGCGAGCCGGCCCGACATAAGCCTGTTGTTCACCGATGTCGGGTTGCCGGGTGGTCTGGATGGCCGCCAGCTTGCCGAGGAGGCAAGACAGCGGCGGCCCGATCTGAAGGTGCTCTACACGACCGGGTACGCTCGCAACGCCATTGTGCACCAAGGTCGGCTAGACCCCGGTGTCGAACTCATCGTCAAGCCGTTTACCCACGCCGAATTAGCGGCAAGAATACGTGATGTACTCGGCCGTTAGCGAGCGATGGCGGACGAACCTACCCTGCTCCAACTCGGCGCGTCGGCGAGACACTGCCGCTGGCTTTCGGCGGGTCACAGGCCCATCCCGGCTCGGCGCAGCATTTGCGCGCTGGGAGGAGCGCCGCGAGGCGATCGACGAGGCCGGGCGCAGCCGCCGCCTGCTGGCGCAGTACGGCATCAATTGTACGGTGGTGACTGGCGCCGGCATCAGCGGCCGCGGGACATCGCCGGATCCCGCACCTTCGGTTAGTGATCGACGTTATTGGACGCTTCCCCCGTAACTCTGGCCAACCTCGATCCCAGACTCGATTATAGCGGCCTCGATCTTGGCGAGGATGCGGCGGCGCCGGCGAATGGCGCTGGAGACGACCTTGTGGGTTTCGCTTCCCGGCTCGCATTCGGCGAGCAGCATTGTGAACATAGAAATCGAGCCCCGCAGGGTCTGGCGGAGCGTCTCGATGTCCTCGGCCGTTATTCCCCAATCCATCACTTCCTCGTACCGTGGAGCGGGCGGCTTCAGCTGCACCTAAACCCCATGCTCTGCCTGTCATTGTATAGTAAATGGCGGCGGCCGCGTCACTTGGCGCATTGAAGGGCGCCGCGGGGAAAGATCGCGCCGGAACGCTACTAAAGCGGGTCTTTGAACCCTTCTTTACAACAAAGGCTCCGGATGAGGGAACTGGTCTCGGGTTCAGCATGGTGTACAGGGTTTGTAGTCCGGCGGAGCAGTGTCCGATCGACAGCATTCCCGGGCAAGGGACGACGATGACGCTTTACCGCTCCACGCCGCGGTTGATCTAGAATACATTTATTGCAACTAAGAAGTTCGATTTCGGCGCGAAGATCCTGGCACTCCAGCCTTGAGGAACTCGTCGTAAAATGTCGTTTCGCAGCACGGCAAAAGGCATGATTCGGGCATGAGCAGGACGATCGCAGTGATCAAACTCGAGGAGATCGTGCACAGAGATCCGGAACCTTGGTCGGGATGCCGGTTTTCCACGGTACGCGAGTGCCGGTCCGATCGCTGTTCGACCATCTCGAAGGGGAGATACCCTCGACGAGTTTCTGCGCCAATTCCCTTCGATGTGATGGCGGCAGGCGATCGCTTTACTCGACCTCGCGCGTGAAACCCTCCCGGCTGATGCGCTTACTGCTTGATGAGCATCTACCTATAGGCCTCTCTACGGAGCTCCATGCTCGTGCGATAGACACCGTGCCCGGCCGCATTCGGCGAGCTGGCTCGTGAGGCCAGGCGCGCCGCCCCGACGAGGATGGGCGGCTCGGCATCTCCGGTGCCATCAAACCGCCTCGGCCCCGGCGACAAGATCCGCCGCGCCCCGGCCATTGCGACCCAACCGTCAACCTCTACGACTGGTACGCCGGGATCCGCGAGAACCGCGTCGAGCAGCTCTGGCCGATCACTGCGCGGGGAGCGGTGTACTGAGGCTTGGTCGCCGAGCCGGATGCCTCGGCGGTGGGTGCGTAAGCGATCTGGTGCGTTTCTTCTGACGTCACGCCAACGGAGGACGAACATTTCGGGGATTAGTAAGACTTATCGGGATCGCTCCCAATAGCAATATTGGGTTCTACTCTGGAATTATACTGGCGGTCGCCGTTGTCGTAGTGGTGCCGAAGGAGATTGCGTGGCTAACCTATTAACCTGGATTCCGTTTTACGAGGAGCTCGCTAACGCATTGCTGGCGTGGAAAACCCGGCAGGTGGAGCTTATCGCTCTGCTGGAACGCCTACCAGCCGATGGCCATCCGGTAGTACCCTTAGAGGATCAAGGGGCTGACGGAAGCCGCTTTCTTCTTCGAGAAATTGATCCCTTTACTGTCTTTGCACTATTTAATCGTGGTCTGACAAACGATAACCGGCGCCGGTTGGCCTCTGCCTTGGGTCGGGAGCTCGGTGTCGATGCATCACCACCGAAAGATTTCGCGGGGATCCCCACGGTCGACAATCGGCACACTTGGTTTTTTGCTTATGCGAAGGATCGAACGGCTGAAGATATTCCCTGCCTTCGAAAAGGCGCTCGACCCGCCAGCTCCATCCGTCAGCAACTGCTCGATCTCGTTGCTAAGCCGCCTCCGTTGGGCGCGAAACGTTGAGCACGCCCTTAGGCGAGCGGACGGGTGCCGGTCCGATTCTGGGACATTTTGCAAGGTCGCTCGGCCCGGCGTGCGGTGGAGTTTGTCGGAATGTGTGGTTTCTCGATAGGGTGGGGATCTTCGGGTTCTTTTTTCGTAATTCGGCGCGATCATATGCGACCCGAAAGGTATGATCGAAACACGAGCGTGAATGACCGCGATGGCGAAACTTGGGGAAATCGTGCACAGAGATCCCGACATCTTGGGTGGCAAGCCGGTCTTCCGCGGTACAAGAGTGCCGATCCGGTCGCTGTTCGACTATCTCGAAGGGGGGGACACCCTCGACGAGTTTCTGAGCCAATTCCCGTCCGTGCGACGGGAGCAGGCCATTGCATTGCTTGACCTCGCGCGGGAAACCCTCGCGGCCGATGCGCCTGCTGCTTGACGAGCACTTGCCGATAGGCCTTTCTGCGGAACTCCATGGTCATGACGTAGACACCGTTTCCGGTCGCGGGTGGACCGGCATCAAGAACGGCGAGCTGCTGCGCCGAATGAGCGGTCAGTATGATGTTCTCGTCACGATGGACCGCAGCATCGAGTTCCAACAGCGGATCTCGACATTGCCTTTTGGCATTGTGCTGGTTCGCGCCCCATCCAATCGCATGCGGGACCTAACGCCTCTCGTGCCGTCGATTCTCTCCGCTGTCGATTCTCTCCGCTGTCGATGCGGCGAAGCCCGGCCGCATTCGGCGAGCTGGCTCGTGAGGTCAGGCGCGGCGCCTCGACGCGGATGGGCGGCTCGGCATCTCGGGCGCCATCAACCGCCTCGGCCTCGGCGACAAGATCCGCCGCGTCCCTGGCCATTGCGACAACCAAAAAAAGATTCCGGGCATGGGGAGGAAATCCGATGAAGCGGCGAGAATTCCTCTGTTTGCTTAGCGGTTCTGCGGTCGCGGGGCCGCTCGCCGCGCGCGCCGAGCAGTCGCACCTACCGATCGTTGGTGTTCTGGTTGTCGGCGCGCCGGGTTCGGAAAAATTTTGGCGGCTGTTTCAGGAGGCGCTGCGCGAGCGGGGTTATGTTGAAGGGAAAACCGTCAAATTCGAATTTCGATCAGACCAGGGACAGATCGGCCGCCTTCCCGAATTGGCGGCAGAATTGGTGCGGCTCGACCCGGATGTGATCGTTACGTGGTTTACGCCGGCTGCAACGGCCGCCGCACGAGCTACCTCCAAGATTCCGATCGTCATGGCAGTCGCAGGGGATCCGGTCGCTACCGGCCTGGTCAAAAGCCTCTCCCGGCCCGGTGGAAACATCACCGGTATGTCAGGCGTGGACGCAAATCTGTCGGGCAAGACGGTTCAATTCATCCGCGACTTGCTGCCTTCAGCGCATCGTGTGGCGGTGCTTGCCAACGCGCCCGATCCGTTCTCGCAGCCCTTTCTGCAACGCATCCGGCAAGCCGGTGCGGCTGCGGAGCTGGAGATCGATGAGAAGCCGATCCACGATACGGCGGAACTCGACGCCGCCTTTGTGGCGATCGGGAGAGAGCGGCCCGATGCCATGATCGTGCAGCCGAGCCTGCCGACAAAACGCGCGGCACAATTGGCGCTCGACTACCGGATACCGGCAGCTTGCACGCTGCACGCTTTCGTCGATGAGGGCGGGCTGATGAGCTATTGGTTTGCCGAGGTCGATTTGTACCAGCGAGCAGCAGCAATTGTGGATAAGGTTTTGAAAGGGGCGATGCCAGCCGATATCCCAATCGAGCAGCCCACCAAATTCGAGCTTTCCATTAATCTCAAAACAGCCAAGGCCCTTGGCGTGGTCGTGCCGCAGTCATTGCTCGCTCTCGCCGATCAAGTGATCGAATGAGGGCCGGCTAACGAAACAGGGCTTTTGACACTAGAGACGCTCAAACGGCTGATCACCTATGCGATCCGGCGCTGGCAAGCCGCCGACGTGCTTCTTGCGATCGCCGACGGCGTGGCCGACGCCCGGATCGAGCCGATGCCGATGGAAGAGATCGATCGCGAAGTGAAGGCCGTTCGTGCCGAGCGCCGCGGGCGGGCGAGCGGTCGTTGATAGGAATGCGCTGATTCCCCGCCTGTTGTGGCGCGGTCGACTGTGCCGAATGACGCCGACCGATTTACCGGCAGCTGTGTGGCGGCGTAGTGGTAATCAGTCCAGGCCGAGCGTTTCTACCCCATACGGCCGCATGCGGCGATCCTGCGTCCCGAGCGTCATCCGCTCCAGTTGCGCCTGTGCAATGATCAGTCGATCGAACGGGTCATTATGGTGCGGCGGCAGGCTGCCGGTATGTTCGGCGTGGGCTCCCGTCACAGGCAGGATCTCGAAGCCAAGTCCCAGTACTGCCGTGACGATCGGCCGATCGAAACGGAGCTTCCCGATCGCCCGCTTGATGGCGATTTCCCAAATTGTGGCTGCGCTGACGACAATCTCGTTCGCCTCGTTGCGCATCGCGGCCAGCAGCGTCGGCGCGATCAGGCGCGGCCGCTCGTCCGCCCACAGCAGGATGTGCGTGTCGATCAGCAGCCGCACAAATCCTACTCGAAATACTTCTGTATCTCGGGCGGCAAGGGCTCGTCGAAATCATCGGAAATGTATGTAATTCCGAGCAGGTTTCGACCGAATTTCCGCTTTTTGCCGGTCCGGTAAGGAACCAGCTTTGCTTTCGGCTTGCCTGCCTTGGCGATGACGATCTCTTCGCCGGCCGCGGCGCGGTCGACAAGCTTCGACAGGTTCGTCTTCGCCTCATACAGATTGACAGTGTCGGCCACGGACCAGCTCGCCTCTCACGAATTGACCAAGTTGACCAAGATCTGGGGAGGAGCGAAACTCACTGCAACCGGTGGTGAATTCGCCAGCCGCATCTGCCGGTCGGCTGCCGATGTGCGTATCGGGGCTGTAACTGACGGCGGTTTGCAAGCCAACTGCTCGGGGATCGGCGATGCCATATTGGCATCAAAATTGAGGCATATGCTGCAACGGATTTTTGAGATGCGGAACGGCGGCGCTGTCCGCGCGGGCGTGGCCGAAAATCTTATGTAGGCCCGGCGATTATGCACGAAAACAGCGGGAAACAGCGAAGCAACAGCCAGGGTTTTGCTGTTTTGCTGACCGGAAACGGATCGGGAAGAAGATTTGTGGAGCAGGAGACCGGGGTTGGCTGATAATTCGCTGCAGATAACAGCAGAAACAGCGAGAAATGTTCGGCTGCACTCTCTCCCGGGTCTCGCGAGATGCGCGGCAGAGCGCACTCGACTATTGCGTGGGACCCTGCCGCGGGGAACTTGGATCTGCAGGATCGGGTTCAACGCTTGGTTCGCGGCGGCCGTTTGCTGCGCGCTGGGCGGCTGCGGCGCGGCCTCGCTCAATGCCCAGGGCACAGCCGCGGCCCCGATCGGGTCTTGGAAGGGAAGCGTGGTTGCCGTTGACCTGGGTTCCGACGGGCGCGCTTCCTACAAGGAACCGGGGGTGGCCGAGTTCACCGGCAGATGGGAATGGCTCCCGACCGCGCAGACCGGAGGCGTTCTTGTGCTTACGTCTTCAGCGCCCGGCGCAGCCAACCCGCGGCGATTTCCGATCACCTGGTTGAACAAGAACGCTTTGCGGTTTTGCGACGCTACCGATCACTGCGATACGTTGTCCCGCAAGTGAGAGCGGGCGCGGCGGCGCGCCGGCCGTTTTCGAAGGCCGGCGCGGTTTGTTGAAAGCGGCGTCACAGAACCGCGGTCGCGACGGCCTCGGGCTCGCGGGTGCGGCGGCCGGCGCCGATGAACAGCACCATGATCGCGGCGGCGACCAGCAGCATGCCGGACATCATGAAGGCTTCGAGGTAGGTCCCGAAGGCGATGCGCAGGACGCCGGCGAGATAGGCGGCGGAGGCGCTACCGATCTGATGAATGACGGTGATCCAGGCGACCATGATGCCGATCCGCTCGGCGCCGACGACCTGGATCAACAGGCGGACCGTCGGCGGGCCGCTGGCGATCCAATCGAGCCCGTAGACCATGCTGAACGCCCACAGCCCGTAAACCGGCATGTCGAACGCGAAGGGCAGATAGATGAGCGAAAGACCGCGGAACCCATAATAGGCGCACAACAGGAGCCGGTTGTCGCACCGGTCGCTGAGCCAGCCCGAGATCGTGCCGCCGAGCAGCGCGAAGACGCCGGTCGCGGCGAGCACACCGGCGCCGGCGACCTCGCTGAGGCCATGATCGACGCATGCCGGGATCAGGTGGGTGCCGATCAGGCCGTTCGTCGTCGCGCCGCAGACAAAATAACCGCCGGCGATCAGCCAGAAATCGCGCAATCTTATGCCGGTGCCGAGCGCGCGGAACGCCACGGCGACCGGGTTCCCCTGCGGTGCGGCCGGCGGGCGGGCGCCGCGTTCGCTGCCGTAGGCGGCGAGGCCGAGATCCTCCGGCCGGTCGCGCATGAACAGCGCCAAGAGCGGCAGCAGTGCGACTACCGCCCCGGCCAGGACCAGCGACATCAGGCGCCAGCCGCCATGCGTGACGAGCGCTGCCATCGTCGGCAGAAAGACGAGCTGGCCGGCGGCGTAGCCCGAGGTCAGGATGCCGACGACGAGCCCTTCATGCGTGCGGAACCAGCGCGCGGCGATGAACGCCGCGAGATAAGCGCCGATAAAACCGGTGGCGAGGCCGACTAAGCAGCCCCACAGCATGATCAATTGCCAGGGCTGCGTCATCGCCGGGGTCAGCGCCACACCTGCGGCGCTCGCCGCGAATGACAGGATCATCGTGCGGCGCACCCCGAACCGGTCCATTATCGCCGCCGCGAACGGCCCGATCGCGCCGTAGAGCAGCAGGTTGATGCCGAGCGCCAACGAGATCGTCGCCCGCGACCAATGGAATTCCTGTTCGTATGGCACGATCAGCACGCCGGGCGTCGCGCGCACCCCGGCGGTCACGATTACCGCCACAAAGGTGACCGCGACGATGATCCAGGCGTAATGCACCCGGCTCACGACCGGCCGTGATTGCGGCAACATCACGCTGGGGTTCCTCCTGGCAGAAGGCCATTCGGGGTTGTCCGACGAGCCAGCCTAAAGCCCTCTCGGTTCGCGCGCCAGGAGGGCGATCGCCAAAGGTCATCGGGGCCGGAACTTTGTTGCTCGAAGTAATTGCAATTAACCTCGAATTTTATCTGCTTAACTATCAATTCAATGCTGAAATTAACTTTTCCGGTCTAATGTGTGGGCTTGACAGAATGGTTGATGCAGAGGAGATTAAAATGAAGGTCCTCACTCGATTGCTCGCGGATGAGAGTGGTGTTACGGCAATCGAATATAGTTTGATCGCGGCGCTGATCGCGGTCGCGGCTATCGGATCTTTTACTTTGATTGGCACCGATCTGAGCAGCACGTTCAGCACTATCGCCGGTAAGGTCTAATACGGAAGTTGGACACGACCGCGCTCGCCGATGCGAGGGCGAGCGCGGTATTGGCCAATCAGTTCTTTGTCTGAAACAGGTAACGGCAACTTGGAGACACGATCTCCGCGCGAAGATTTCTTCCGTCGGTTTGCCCCGTCATTCGCACAAATCCCTTTGGCAAGCGTGCAGAGGCTTTCACCAGCCCGTTTTCATCAACCCTCCCGACCAATGTCGTGCCGAAGCGAGGGCGGTATACAAACCGTACTTCTCCCCTCAGTATTGTCACGGGGTAGAGCGCTCCCAAAGGAGGATGGGTGCAGTCGCCACTGATCTCTTTCGTGAGCGTGAGCTCTCCCATGTATTGGCCATCGAACCTGGCCGCGCCCTGCGCCCACGTGATACTGGCGATCCCCAGGCCGAACAGGAGGCCCAAGCCCACGGCGCCAAATCTACCGCTTCTCAACATCCCGTTCCTACCCCTTCAAATTCCGCTTTCGGGCCAGGAGCGGGCAGAATAGCGGGCGATAAGTCGATGCCAAAGGTTTGAAACTCCGCATGCCGCATCCGGGCCCTTGCGTGCCGAGCACCGTTCTTTCCAAATAGGCCTGCGCAGCGTTGCAGGGAGGCGGAAATGGCCAAGCGGGTAGGTATTGTCGGCATTGGCATCATGGGCACGGCAATGATGCGCAACCTGTTGCGTGACGGCTTCGAGGTCGTCGGATACGACATTACCGAGGCCGCGATGGGGCGGCTCGCCGAGGCTGGCGGGATCGCCGCCGGCTCGCCGCGCGACGTCGCCGAAAAGACCGAAATTCTGATCACCTCATTGCCGAGTGGCGATGCCTTCGAGCAGGTAATGACGGGGCAGGGGGGCATCGCCTCGAGCAACGGCACGGGCCAGATCGTCATCGAATGCAGCACATTGCCGATCGACGTGAAGGCGCTCGGCCAAGCGCAACTCGCGGCGCAGGGCAAGATCCTGCTCGATTGCCCGGTTAGCGGCACCGGTGCGCAGGCGGCGGTGAGGGACCTCGTCGTGTTCGCCAGCGGCGACGAGGCGGCTTTCGAGCGCTGCCGCGACGTGCTCGCCGGCATATCGCGCGCGCAGAAATATGTCGGCACGTTCGGCAACGGCAGCCGCATGAAGTTTATCGCCAACCATCTCGTCACGATCCACAATCTCGCGGCGGCCGAGGCGCTTGTGCTGGGCGAGATGGCCGGGCTCGATCCGGCGCTGGTATTTAACGTCATCGCCGACAGCGCCGGCTCGTCGCGCATGTTCCAGATCCGCGGCCCAATGATGGTGAAGGGCCGGTACGATCAGCCGACCGCGACGATGACGACGCATCTGAAAGACCTCGACATCATCGGTAAATTCGCCGCCGATCTGCATTGTCCGACACCGCTCTTCACCGTCGCGGCGCAATTCTACCATGCCGCTGTCGCGCAGGGCCGCGGCGGTGAGGACACCGGCGCCATCTGCACTGTTCTCGAAAACCTCGCCGGGATCGAACGGAAGCGCTGAAAGCCCCGGAACGCTCTACGGGGCGGCAGGAATCTTGCAGCAATCGCTTCAAGGGCTACGATGGAGCGTCCGAGTTCAGCAAGAAACCCATCACGGGCGGGAGAGGTCGATGCGAACCAGATTGCTGCTGTTTTGGGTCGTCGTCGCGATTTCAGCCGCTGTGGCGCTGGCGCCCGCGCCAGCCGCGGCGGAATCCACTTGGGATCAGATCAAGCGCACCGGAAAGCTCCGGTATGGGGCGATCGACTACCCGCCCAATTGGTTCCGCGACAAGGCGAGCGGCAAATGGACGGGTTTTCTGGTCGAGATGGTCGAAGACATCGCCAAGGAAATGGGCGTCGAAGCCGTCCCGGTGGAGACGACTTGGGCAACCTGCGTCCTCGATTTGCAATCGAATAAGACCGATCTGCAATTCGGATTGCAGGCGACGCCAAAGCGGGCATTGGTGATCGACTTTGCTGGGCCCGCCTATGAGCTCTACTGGTACGCGGTCAATCACCAGGGGTTCAAAGCCAAAACTTGGGAGGATTACAACAAGCCGGAGGTCAAGATCGCGGCGATGCTCGGCTCGGCCGATGTCGTGATCCTGCAGAAGGTTGCGCCGAAGGCGACCCGCGTCGAGTTGAGTGACGTTGCTGCGACCGCGCTCGCCGTGACGTCAGGGCGCGCCGATGCGATGGTCACCGCCGTGTTCGGCGCGCTCGTCGCAAAGAACCGCAACCCCGATCTCGGCGACTTCGTGTTGCCGACGCCGACGGTTTATCTTCCCTCCTATGCCGGCCTGCGGCGAGAGGACAACAACACCTTCCAGAAATTTCTGCAGGCCTGGGCCGAGTGGAACAATTTGCTCGGTTATACGGAGGCCAGGATCAAGAAGTATCTCGAAAGCGCCGGCGCAACGGATATCCCGGACAACGTGCGGTTCTGAGACCGGGAGAGGTTAGCCGCCGCTTTCTGCTTCTGCCACAGGAGGCGCCAGATGCATTACCACTGGGATCTGGCGATGGTCCTCGCCGATACCGACCGCTGGTGGCACGGGATCGGCATCACTTTGCTTTATTCGGCGGCGACAGTTGCGGGCGGCATCGTCATCGGCGTCTTTTGCGGCCTGGCATTGCTCAGCCCAAAGCG
>JAFASL010000010.1 GCA_019244535.1 Alphaproteobacteria bacterium | reverse complement strand
TCTGCTCTGACCTCTGGCCAGCTATGCCGATTCAATTATCGGCCATGCCCATCCCAACAGAGCTGCCTCAAGCGCTGCCGACTGTCACTGCGATTGCGACCTGCCAGGGCTGAAATTTCGCGCGGCATTGGACAATAGCTTCTCCAGCGTCTGCCTGACCCGCTCGGATAGTTCCCGTTACGCCATTCGGCTGCAACGCTGAGCAGACCTTCGATTGGCCTGCGGATGAAATCGCGGTCGTCCGCCCAAGCCGCATAGAGCCCTGCCAGGAACCGAGCGGGAATTAATCCGATGCCGCGTCGGATAGCACTGTCAATTACGAAAGGCTTCCGCTTTGGTCTGACCCGCCCGGAGGAAGAGTCTTTTGGCGGCAGAGTCGGAAAGGGGCTGGCCGCCAATCCTGGTGGTACCAGCGACCCCGATTGCCTCATCCCCGGCAGCTCTCCATCTATGATGGTTGCATGGGGTGTTTTCCGATGAGGTGCTCGGGATGGGGCAGGCTCGTGATAGTGTTCCCCTTGCGCAGCTGACAGATTTCTTCGCCAAACTGCTTTGTGGTCTATACGACCTGCTGGCGAATATAGCTCTCGCCCGCGATACGAAGATCGTATTCGTTCGACCCCTTGATCGCGATCACTGGAACGACCAGAGATCACCAGGATCAAGTTTAATGGTCTGCAGCCGGGAGCAAAGTGTGGATCGGCGCTCGCCTTTTATCATCCGGGTCAGGTGTGGCCTCGTCAGTCGACCAGTGCAGTTCCGCAGCACTGGTTGAATTTTGCCCGAGCCATATGCGTTCGATTGTAGGCGCCCCGAGATGGTAGCCCTGCAGGTAGCTGAAGCCCTCCGCGCGCGCCGCTGCTTCGTCCGCGGCGTTTTCCACCCCCTCCGCGACGGTGTTGCAGCCGAACCCGCTTATCGAGCCAAGCAGATCCCGCAAATAAATGCGCCTGTCGCCGTCCTCTGCCAGGTTTCGGACAAAGGAACCGTCGACCTTGACCGTATCGACTGGCAAAGTCTCAAGGTGCCGCAACGAGGTGTGACCGACCCCGAAATCATCGAGCGCTACGCGGCATCCCGCCCGGCGCAGCGTATCCACAAAGCGCGCCGCCTCTTCGAGATCGGACAGCGCCGCGGTTTCGGTGATCTCCACGACCAATCGGCGGGCGACATCGGGCCGGTGGCGCAAAAGCGAAACCAAAGACTGAAGCCATGGCCCGGCGCACGCAGTCAACCCGGATATGTTGAGTCCCAGCCTTACCCTCGGATGCCTCGCTAATTCCCGGACGGTGAGTTCGAGAACATAGTCATCGATAAATCCGATTCGGCCGAGTCGCTCGATCGGGGCGATGAATTCGGCGCCGGCAATGATGTTCCCTCTCACATCACGCATGCGCAGCAGGCATTCGAAATAATCTGTTTTTCCTGTGGCGACGCAAACCACTGGTTGGAATGCAAAGAACAGACGGTTCTGGCTCAGCGCGGCCTGTACTGTGGTGCAGATCGCCGCGTTCCGCGTTTCGCCGCCCTTCCTGCGCTGTTCCTCGTAATTATCCACCAGTCAGCCACGCCGGCTCAGTTGGCTCGTGCCCCACTCCCGTACGAGCCGGCAGAAGTCCGTTGATCGCGAGGGAATCTCGCCCGACATAGCCTCTACCGCCAGTTCAATGGAAATTTAATCGAATTCCCGTCAACTCAACGTCAATGTGACGTCAGGAAACCGTCCAACCGCTGCGGGCTCTTCACCGCAGGCCTCTCCGCCTTTGGCCAAATGGGAGCCGAACAGGAATGAGGATTGCGTTGACGATTAAGCCGGAAAATGCGAACCCGGCAGAGACCATTAAGTTCACATCGAAACTACCCGCCGCCACGGCACCCGCACCCAGAAAGGAGCCGAGAGAAATACCCAAGAAGAGCGCGCTGTTGTTCCAGGCCAGCACGGTAGCACGTTGCCGGGGAAAATCGTTTGCCAAGCCGGCTTGCTGGGCAGGGAAAAACAACTGCGCCACGGCAGAGCTGAGGCCGAGAGCGGGTTCGACCAGTCTGCCCGTGTCAAAGGCCAATCGTAGCAGTAGCAGACACGCGCACAGCCCGACGAGGCTCGCGTTCGCGGTCCATTTGACACCCAGCCGGTCCGCGACACGGCCGCCAACGAGAACGCCAATGATCGCGCCGCAGCCGTAAACGGCGATGGCAATGGCGATCTGCCGGCTCGAAAAGCCGGCTGCCGTGAGACCCGCCCCGAGGTAGGTATAAACGCCGTAGAGTCCGGTGCTCCACACCACCATCGGGATCAGCCGGCGCGCCAGAACGGCTGAGCTCACCTCGCCGGGAGCTTCGGCCGGCAAGCCGGCTGAGGGACGGTCTGGCTGATCCGGCCAGGCCCACCGGTTCAGCCAGGCCAACCCTAGACTGAGCCCGGCCAGCGCAAGGAATATCGGCGAGCCGCCAAAAAAGGCGCCGACCAGTCCGCCCGCTGATGCGCCGACAGCGAGCGAAACCAACAGCCCCGACACCACCAGCGCCAGCCAGGTCGCTCGGCGATCAGGTGGGGCGGCGCCGCCGACGAGGGCGTAGATCGATGGCGAGATCCCCGCCGCGGCAAGGCCCGCAAGCAGCCTGGCGACGAAGAGTGCCGGCAGATTTGCAGCCGCCGCGGTCAGAATATTGGCGAGAGCAAAAACCAGCAGGGAATAAATTAAAACCCGTCGCCGCCCGATGCGGTCCGCGAAATAGCCAAATAACGGAGCGCTCACAGTGTAAGCCAGAGAAAATACCGTTACCGACAATCCCGCCAATGCTGGCGCTATGTGGTAGTCGGCCGCCAGTACAGGCAGGAGCGGTGAAAAAACAAACAGCTCCGTTCCGACAACAAACATGGTTAGCCAAGCGACGGCCAATTTTGCCGGTGCAATGATACTCATTCGAAGTGGGCTCCTCGGCCATCGTTTTTCGGCCAAGCAACAGTTTCTGGTGGGGACCCAGCAGGTGACGGCCAATCGTCAACCCGACGGTATTAAGCCTTGCGCCATCTCCGGCTGCGCAAGTGGCCCGACGACTGGCCGGAATCTAAGCCGGGCCGTGCTACGCTAAGCACCGGCCACGGGCGACCGTCAGGCGGGTTCAGTTACGGCTGCGCAGCCTTGCCCGGCGGTCTGGACGATGCGGTCTAAGTGCGTCCACACACCATCGAGCGCCTCGGCTATGACCTTGGCGCCCTCTATTGTCGCAGGCAGCAGCTCGGGGCGCGCCCTCAGCACCATTTGGGTGATCGACAGCGACTCCTCGGCGTGGCGTTCTTCGACCATTTCCGAAAAACACTCCGCAAAATACGGCTCGTCGGCAAATTGCGGGAAATGGACCGACAAGGCATCGGCGAGGGCGCGCATCCAATCCGCCGACAACACTTCGATGGCGCACCACGGTCCGAGTGACTGCGAGTAGAGCGGTTTGGCGAGGCTGACAAACCGCGCGGCCTCGCCATCGAGATGGCAGCACAGTTCCGCGGGTTCCGCGAAAGCCTCGTCATCGAGCACGGATTTGGCGCCGATGCCGCGGAAGGCGCGCGTCAGCTGGTAATGATGCGTATCACCTCCTGGAAGGCCGTCATCGTCGACAAAGATCTGCAGCTTGCGCTTGCGCATCGCGGGGCTGTCGAGATGCGGCAAATAATAGACGGCGGCGCGTGTAGCGTGCATTGCCGCCTGGTAAACCAGATGAATCTGTCCAAGAAGCGACGGATCTCCGGCGGTTGTATGGTCGAGGGTAGCGAGATTGCTGAAAAAAGGCATGCGCGACGGACGATGTTGCTCAGCAATGACTTCTATGGCCGCAAGAAATTCATCGACTGCATCGGAGCGTCCTTCATGCCGATCACCGTTGCTCACATCGATATTGGAAATATGGGACATTAGTATTACCTCCAAAACCTCTCAATTAAGCCGTTAATGAATTAATGCATTGCGTCCGGGCTAGGTCTCTTTTGTAAATACGACAGACCGGGACGCGATTAGGTGGAGCTTTTACGGACGGGAAATGGTTAAGTGTTTACGTTTTGGACCATAGAACAAATCAGGAACTTAGTCAACTAAAATTCAATCCGCCTGCTGACCCGTGGCCGCATCGGCGCGCCAAGAATGTCAGCGCATCAAACTCGCCGCGGATCGGCCCTCCTTCTTTCGCGCCCGTTGACCCGCAGAGCGCCGCATGCGGAACTATGACCCTAGCCGGAACGTAAACCGGCCCCGATCGTCGATGCGACGGCGGAGAACGTCGTCCAACGGGTGCGGGAAATGACTGAAGGCCTCGGCGGTGACACCGCCTACGACGCGATCGGCAGCGAAAAGGCAGCGCTGCAGGTTATCGAAGCGTGGCCACTGGCGGGCCGTGCTGGTCGGCATGCCGGCTTTTGCGACCCAGACGCCGGCTCGATCAGCCGGACCTACCGGTTCGACCAAATCAACGAGGGCTTCGGATTGATGCCGGCCGGCGAAGTGGCGCGCGGCGTCCGTCTTCGATTGACCGAAGGTCGGGCTGGACAGGATTGGGGCAATTCCCTATAAGCGCCGCTCGCTGGAGCGCCCAGGTAGCTCAGTTGGTAGAGCAACGGACTGAAAATCCGTGTGTCGGTGGTTCAATTCCGCCCCTGGGCACCATTCAAATTCCCTCAGCGACGGATGATCGCCGGCATCCAGTTCGCCGCGCGGCGCGACAATCTCGTCTCGATCGTCTCACCGTCGAAGTCATGAACCGCGGCGACCGATTTGAACCGTTCGCGATCGATCAGGCAGTTCGCATTGACGACTGCCCGGAGGCCTGCCGCCATTTCCGACACTGCCGCGATAAAGACACCGCAACGGCGACAGATCAGAAAATCGCAGGTTTGGGTTCCGAAGCGGTAATTCTCTACCAGCGACCAGTCATCGGCCCAAACCTCGAACAGCCCGCCGGGGTCGGCAACCATGCGTGGATTGTGGCTGCGGCAGAAGGAGCAGGTGCACGCCCGCAGCGGGTTGTCTTCCGGTGGCTTGGAAAGCGCAAGACGGACGCGGATATTGCCGCAGTGACAGCCACCCTGGTGGTCCATGCAATCGAATTTCGGGATCGATAGCGCCAGTGTCAACGGTGATACCTGCGCCGGCACGACGCGTTTTAGGGCGGCAGACCAGCAGTTCTTACGGCGATTGCAAAAAATGCCGGACAAGTCATTGATGCAAGAGAGGCCCGCTGAGAAGCGCCGCCGCGTTGTCGTTTTCGACCTCGGCGGGGTGCTGATCGACTGGGATCCGCGGCACCTCTACTGCAAGCTCATCGGGGACGAAGCGGCGATGGAACGTTTTCTCGCGACGGTATGCACCCATGAATGGAACCGTTGCCAGGATGCCGGCCGCAGCTTCGCTGAAGGTGCCCGACTGCTGAAAGCCGAACACCCCGAACGAGCTGAACTGATCGATGCTTACGGCACACGGTTTCACGAAATGATCGCGGGCCCAATCGCGGGCTCAGTAGAGATCTTGGCCGAACTCCGGGAGCGTGGCATCCCGCTTTACGGGCTTACCAACTGGTCGGCCGAGACCTATCCGGCGGCCTTCGAGCGTTTTGAGTTTTTACGCTGGCTTCGCGGAATCCTCGTTTCCGGCGAGGTCGGCTTGATCAAGCCGGACCCGCGCATTTTCGCACTGCTCATCGAGCGCTTCGGGATCGATCCGCAGCATGCCGTCTATGTCGACGATGTCGAGGCGAACATCGCCGCCGCGCGGCCCTTCGCCATCCATGCAATCCATTTCACGACACCCGAGAGATTGCGGGAGGAGCTGGTCGAACTCGGGCTGCTTCCGTCTCGACCCGCCTGAGTGGCGCAAAGATCCCAGTCAGCGCTCAACAACGCGCGAGGCTGATTTCAGTCCTGGGCGCGGCCCTTGCCGCTATGGCAGGATCGCCAGCGGATCGAATGGGAGGGAGCGATGGCCGGGTTGCTCGATGGAAAATCGGTGTTGATCACGGGAGGCGGCGGTGGGATCGGCCGCGCCACTGCTTTGGCCTGCGCGCGCGAAGGCGCGCGCGTCGCGGTCGCCGATGTGTCGGCCGAAGCTGCCCGCGAAACCGTCGCTCAGGTCAATTCGGCCGGGGGTCAGGCGATATCCTTCTCCGGAGACGTGACGCACGATACGGATGTCCGTGCGATGGTCGAGGGCGTGGTCGGCGCCTATGGGCGGCTCGACTGCGCATTCAACAATGCCGGTATTGCTGGCTGGCAGGTCGAAGCCGCCGGCAAGAAAACCGCCGAGTGGTCGGAGGAAGCCTTCGACCGCATGATCGCGGTGAACCTGAAGGGCGTATGGCTGTGCATGCGGCACGAGTTGCCTCAGATGCAAGCCCAGGGCGGCGGGAGCATTGTCAATACCGGCTCGATCGCTGGACTTGTCGGGCTGCCGACTTCGTCGGCCTATGTCGCCGCCAAGCACGGCGTACTCGGGCTGACCAAAACCGCCGCCATCGAATACGCCGAAGCCCATATTCGCGTGAACGCCGTGTGCCCGGGCTACATCAAGACGCGGATGACCGAGGAAACGATGCGCCGGCGCGGCGAGGCGATCCTCGCACAGGTGCCGTTCCATCGGATGGGCAGCCCCAACGAGATCGCCGAAATGGTAGTTTGGCTGTGCTCCGACCGGGCAAGTTACGTCTCCGGCGCCGCCTACAACGTCGATGGCGGCTGGATGGCGATTTAACCGGCGCGCTTCGCTCCACGCGACCGTTCCGAGAAAATCGTCGGCACCCAAGGCCGGAGGCAACCCTCGCGCTGCCCCTTGAAGCGCCGCTCGAGGTCGCGCCCTGGTCCCACCCCATCGCTCACGGCATCCCGGTCGGGACCTCGACATTCTCCCGGCGCAACTTCTTCAGCCGCGCCCGAATCGTGAGAAAGTCGTCGTCGGCTCGGGGGCGGGTCAGTTCAGGGGGTGCGGCAGCAAGGATGGATTACTGATCGGCCAGCCTGGCTAAACCCGATCCCAGTCGTGACAGGCTCTGGCGCTGCCTGCCAGTCGCATCGAAATTGGCGGGATCGAGCCAACGCTCGAACTTACTCTTTAGTCCCGGCCACTCGCTGTCGAGGATTGAAAACCAACATGTATCGCGGTTGCGCGCTTTGTAGACGGTCGCCTGGCGGAACATGCCCTCATACCGAAATCCCAGCCGTTGTGCGGCGGCGCGCGAAGGCCCGTTCAGCGCGTCGCATTTCCACTCGTAGCGCCGATAGCCTAGCTCGTCGAAGATGCGGCGCATCATCAGGTACATGGCTTCGGTCGCGGCAGGGGTGCGCTGCAGTGGCGCCGCATAGTTGATGCCACCGACCTCGATGACCCCTGCCGCCGGGTCAATGCGCATATAGCTGGCGACGCCTAAGGCACGACCGCTCAGGCGGTCGATGATAACGTGGCGTAGCGGGTCGTCACCGACGCTCTCCTTCTCCAGCCAATCGCGAAAATCATCGAAGCGGCTGAACGGCCCGTAAGGCAAGTAGGTCCAGTTGCGGCCCTCCTCATCGAGCCGATAAGCTGCATGAAGGTCGGCGGCATGACGTGCCGGGTCGACCGGCTCGACAACGCAGAAGCGTCCTTCCATGGCATAGCGGGGTGGGCGCGGGCGTGGGGTCCAATGCGGCAACGGGAACCCGATCGGCTGCCCCAGTTGGTTGAGATGTTCGGCCATCGCTAGCCCCTTTCCACGCGCTATACCGTGATCGCGCCTTCGAGATAGAGCACGGCGCGGCCGGCGACCGTGATGCGGTCGCCGCGCATGGTGAGGTCGAGCTCGCCGACCCGTTTCGAAATCTGCCGCGCGGTTAGCCGGTTCTTGCCGAGGCGCGTCGCCCAATAGGGGGTCAGCACGCAATGGGCGGATCCGGTCGCCGGGTCTTCGTCGACCCCATAATTCGGCGCGAAATACCGCGACACAAAATCGACGCCATCGCTGCCGGGTGCTGTCACGATGGCGTTGGCGCCTTTGATCTGGCGCATCGCTGCGAAGTCGGGCTGCAGCTTTTCTACAGTGTCGGCTTTGTCATAGACGGCGAGAGTGCGGCCGCGCGCGACAAAGCTTTGGGCCGGCGCTGCGCCAAGCGCTGCGAGCACTCGCGGGTCGGCCGGCTTCCGCTCTGGCGGCCAGGCCGGAAAGTCCATCGCCAGCAGCTCGCCATCCCGGCTTACCTCAAGGGGCCCCGCCTTCAGCGTCTCGAAGGTCACCGAGCGCTGGTCGGGTGTCAAAAGGTGGGTCACCACGTAAGCCGAAGCGAGCGTCGCATGCCCGCACAGCTCGACCTCGACCGTGGGGGTGAACCAGCGCAACAAATAGCGGTCTCGCTGCGGCACAAAGAAAGCGGTCTCGGCGAGGTTGTTTTCGGCCGCGATCGCCTGCATCGTCTCGTCCGGGAGCCACTCTGAAAGTGGGCACACCGCGGCCGGATTGCCGCCGAACAGGCGACTCGTGAATGCATCGATTTGGTAGAGCGGGATACGCATTGCAGCCTCAGGGTTGTCAAAAATGCTTGGCGCACTCGCGATCGACGTCCGACCTGCTTAGGCCGACGTCGCGCAACATGCAGTCATCGAGCTGCCGGAGCAAGCGGCGGCTTCGCGCCCGTTCCGCCAGCCCGGCAGCCGAGCAAGCAGGTTCGCCGATGAACCGCGCGCGAGGAACTCGAGCTGCGGGCTGGTTGGAATTGGCGGCCTTGAATTGATACATGGAGCGAATCATTTTTTGGCGCCGCCCCTAGCGAATTTAGATCTCTTCACCTGAATTGAGTTAGTGGGTTCGTCAATCACAAACTTGTCACCATGACAAGCTGGACTGCCGATTTATCCGGGCGAACTTGCCGAAGATGTGCGAGGCGGCCGGCTTATTGGCGGGACCCGGCTTCCGACCCAACGCGATCTCGCCTGCGGCTGAAGATGACGATCGGGACGATGAGCCGCGCCTACGCCGAGGCCGAGCGGTGCGGGCTGATCTCCGGCGAGGTCGGTCGCGGGACGTGCGACGCCATGCCACCGCCGCTACTTTCTTGCCGGGTGACACTCCGGGCGACTTGCACCACGCCGATTTCATCGATCTCAGCATCAACCGGCCCAGCGCGCCCGGCGAGGGGTGCCACAATCGCGTCGGCTCTGCGGCAGTTCGCCGAAAAACCGGACCTCACTGAACTTCTCGACTACCAAGCGCCGGCAGGGCGTCTCCAGGAGCGCCGCGGACACTGCCTTCTGAGATTTGCGGGCTGGCCGCAATTCCCGAGGTGACCTAGCCCGGCGATACTTTGGCGGCCGAGGCCTTGACCTATCCCGGGCTGCGGGCGCTGGCCAGATTTTTGCGGCTGCGCCTGGTCGCGATTGTTTCTGCTCGATGCGCCGTTACCGCTCCTCGCGTGTTACGCTCCGGAACGCGGCATCTACATCACGTCCACCTCGAAGAGCTTGGTTCCCGCACTGCGCGTCGGTTATGTCCGTGCCCGAAAGCGCAGATCGAGCCGATCGCCGCTGCGGTGCGCGCCACCGTCTATTCGGCGCCGCCTTTAGTGGCGCGCATCTTAGCGCGCTGGGTCGCCGATCGCACGGCGGCGCGCCCGGCTG
>JAFASL010000963.1 GCA_019244535.1 Alphaproteobacteria bacterium | reverse complement strand
TGCCCCTTCCGGAAGAAGCGCCAGACAAAGTCATCGAGCGTTGCGGGCTGCGTTCGGTCGGGGAGGAATTGCGGCAGCGACGCGAGGCGCTCGGTCTCGACCTCGCCGAAGCGGCGGCAGCGCTTCGCATCAAACCGGCCTATCTCGGGGCGCTCGAGGCGGGGCGTCCGGACGAGTTGCCGGCGCCCGTCTATGCCGTCGGCTTTCTGCGGGCGTATGCCGACCACCTGGGGCTCGATGGCCGCGCGATATCGCAGCGCTTCAAGCGGGAGGCGGCGCCGCTTCCGGCAAAGCCGCATCTCGCCTTTCCGATCCCGCTCGGCGAGCGCAGCACACCCGGGAAAGGGATGCTCCTGGCCGCGCTCATGCTTTCGGCTTGCGCCTACGGCGGATGGTATTATCTGTCGGTCGGCGGGGGCCCCCGGCCGCAGCGCGTCGCCGAGGTACCGCTCGAATTGTTACCCTATCCAGACGCGTCCCGAACTCGGCTTGCCGTCACGCGGCCCGAGGATGCACCGGCCCAGGCCGCCTCTCGGTCTCCAGCCGCACCGGCGGAGGCGTCGGAGCCGGGCAGCGCTCTCCAGGTTGGATCTGGCCCGCCCAGCCTTGCTGTCGCTCAGGCGCCCACCGCGGCTGCAGCAGCTGAACCGCCTTCGGCAATGCCTGCCGCGGTGGGGCAGATCGTCCTCCGGGCGATGGCCGACAGCTGGGTTCAGATCCGTGACTTGCGGCAAGCGGTGCTCTTTGAACGCGTGCTGCCGGCCGGCGAGACTTATCGGGTGCCTGAGCAGACGGGGTTATCGATGCGCACCGGCAATGCCGGCGGTCTGGAGATCACAGTCGACGGTGTTGCGGCGCCGCCAATCGGCCGCATGGGGATGGTCCGGCGAAATATCGCGCTCGATGCGCAGGCGCTGCTCGCCGGCAGCGCGGTTCGCGACTGAGCGCGGGCCAGGATCGCGGCGCGCGCCCTGTTGTGTGCAGCCGAAAACGTCTATATGGCGTTTACGCTGTGCGAACTGCGCGAGAATGACCCCATGAGCATCCGGCCCTACCGCGACATTCACCGCCGTCAGTGCCGCAAAATTCACGTCGGCAAGGTGCCGGTCGGCGGCGACGCGCCGATCACCGTGCAGTCGATGACCAATACGGTGACGAGCGATGTCGCGGCAACGGTCGCGCAGGTGCGGGCGCTCGAAGAAGCCGGTGCCGACATCGTGCGGATCTCCTGCCCCGACCAGCAATCGGCGCTCGCATTGAAGCACATCATCAAGCAGGTGACGGTGCCGATCGTCGCCGACATCCATTTCCACTACAAGCGGGCGATCGAGGCGGCCGAGAGCGGCGCCGCCTGTTTGCGCATCAACCCCGGCAATATCGGCTCGGCCGAGCGGGTGCGCGAGGTCATCAAAGCGGCCAAGGACCACGGCTGCTCGATGCGCATCGGCGTCAATGCCGGCTCGCTCGAACGCGACCTGTTGGAGCGCTATGGCGAGCCGTGCCCCGAGGCGATGGTCGAGAGCGCGCTAAACCACGCCAAGATCCTCGAAGACAATGACTTCTTCGAGTTCAAGATCTCGTGCAAGGCGTCCGACGTGTTTCTCGCGGTCGCCGCCTATCAGCAATTGGCCGAGGCCTGCGACTACCCCTTGCATCTCGGCATTACCGAAGCGGGTGCCTTGCGTAGCGGCACCGTCAAATCCTCGATTGGGCTCGGCATGCTGCTGTGGTCGGGGATCGGCGACACGATCCGCGTTTCTCTGTCGGCCGACCCGGTCGAGGAAGTCAAGGTCGGCTTCGAGATGCTGAAGTCGCTGGGCCTGCGGCGCCGCGGCGTCACGGTCATTTCGTGCCCCAGCTGCGCCCGCCAGCAATTCGAGGTCATCAAGACCGTCGAGCGCCTCGAAGAGCGCCTGCAGCACATCACGACGCCACTCACCGTCTCGGTCATCGGCTGCGTCGTCAACGGCCCCGGCGAAGCCCGCGAGACCGATATCGGCCTGACCGGCGGCGGCAACGGCACCCACCAAGTCTACCTCAGCGGCGTCACCGACCACCGATTGAAGGACACCGACATCGTCGATCACCTCGTCGACCTGGTCGAGAAAAAAGCCGCCGAGATCGAGGCGACCAGGCGGAGGGAAGCCGAGCTCGCAGCGGCGCAGTAGCGCTCGCCCCCATTTTCAGGCAGCGCGTGTGACACCTGTCGGATTCTAAGCAGCTTCCATCGACTACGCTCCCGCCGCAAACCTCCCTCACGGGAGCAATCGGGGCGACTCGAAGCACCGGCAAAACCCTCCAACCCTCTGGCTGTTTTTGCTGTTATCTGCAGCAAATTATCAGCGATCGCGTCTCGTTTCCCGCGGAAATCCTAGGGCGCGGACAAACTCGGCGAACAAAAGAACAGCGAGGTTGTGACCGTTCTTTTGCTGTTTTATAACGAAATGCTATAATTGCGAATGCAGGAGTGCCGCGGGGCACCGCTTCGCGTCTGTGATCCAGGCCTTCTGCATATCCTCAACCGTATCATGAAAGGCACCGCGTTGTCAATTAGAGAAGTGCTAATTTAGCACGAACGACCAATCCTTTAGGCGCGGAGGGACAGCCGTCCGGAAAAACCTCGCGGCATTGCTGTTGTGCCGCGGTGCCCTGAGACCCGGAACTGGTCATTAGATGCTACCGAACCACGGAAGCGCGCTTTCGCGTGGTTGCTCACCAGGCGCGGGATTTTCGCGAATCAGGCAAGGTATCGCGCTTTCGTCGCCAAAAGATTTGGCGCGGGCGAGCCGCTAAGGTTAACATCGGCGGCATACTGATAAGCCCGAAAACGGAGGAAATCGCCGTGCACACGAGCCATACCCGGTGGCGGACCACCATC
>JAFASL010000876.1 GCA_019244535.1 Alphaproteobacteria bacterium | reverse complement strand
ATAAATTGGCGTCAGGTCGCCCTGATCGCTGGCCCGTTGTCCTTGCGGAAATCGGCAATGGTCTTGAAATCCGGCATCAGGCGCCCGGTCAGCCACATCAATTCGATGTTACGCTGGGTCTCCCGCTCCAGGCGTCGGCTCGACGGGATGCGGTTGAGATAGCCGTAGAGATAGATCTTCAGCAGCGTCGCCGGATGGTAAGCCGGGCGACCTGTCGTCTCGGGGACAACACCCTCGAAGCCCAGTTTCGCCAGATCCAGTTCGTCAATGAACACTTCAATCACCCGGACCGGGTTGTCCTCCGTCACGTAGTCTTCCAGGCAGTGAGGCAGTAACGCTACCTGCAGCCGGTCCTCACCCTCCACGAAACGCTTCATCCCGCCATCCCCCAATAGCAGGACGCTTAAATATCATATCAGGACGTTTTCACACGGCCTCGGTGGAAAGCCGACCATCGCTAGTTCGTGCGGCAACGGAAGGGTTGCGCCGACTTCGGCCTGTCCCGCCCTCGCCCTGGAACGCAAGGTTCGACCCAAATCAGCCGCTCGTTCGGTCCCACGGGCCGGTCGCTGTTGCCCGATATTGTTGAAAAAGGTTGGGGCTGCCGCAGTATAATCCGGCATCACGACGGCTGGGGGGGCAGTTGATGATGGGGGAACGGCAAGTCCAGCAGGATGCGCTGTTTTACGAGTTTTCGCTCGAACGGCATGTGCCGGGAAGACACCTGCTGCGGTCGATTGATCGGTTTGTTGAACTCGAGGACCTGAGGCGCCAATTGGCGCGGTTTTACAGCGCCATTGGTCGACCCTCGATTGATCCGGAACTGATAATCCGCATGCTGTCGTCGGCTACTGCTTCGGCATCCGTTCGGAGCGGCGGCTGTGCGAGGAAGTGCACCTTAACCTGGCCTATCGGTGGTTCTGCCGGCTCGGGCTCGATGGCTCGGTGCCCGACCACTCGACCTTCTCGAAGAACCGCCACGGCCGCTTTCGTGAGAGCGACCTGTTGCGGCGTCTGTTCGAGAGCGTGCTGCAGCGCTGTATCGACGAAGGTCTGGTGGGCGGTGAAGGCTTCGCTGTCGACGCCAGTCTGATCCAGGCCGATGCCAGCGATCGCACCCGCGTTCCGGGTGCCGCGGGTCCGCCAGCTGACGCGGCTGGCCGCGCCGTCGAAGAATATCTCGCCGTCCTCGATGATGCCGCGTTCGGCGCCGCAACCGAGGTGACGCCAAAGTTCATCGCCCCGGCCGATCCGGCGACGCGGTGGACTGCGGCGCACCGCGGGCCAGCGTTCTTCGCCTATTCGGCCAACTACCTGGTCGATACCGACAATGCAATCATTGTCGATGTCGAAGCGACGACGGCGATCCGTCAAGCCGAGGTGCTGGCGGCAAAGCGCATGGTCGAGCGCTCGCTGGAAGGCTTCGATCTCTATCCGGCCAAGCTGATCGGCGACACCGCCTATGGAACGGCCGAAATGCTGAACTGGCTGGTCAATGAGCACGGGATCGAGCCGCACATCCCCGTGTTCGACAAATCCCAGCACGCCGACGGCACCTTCTCGCGCGACGACTTTGCCTATGACCACAAACGCGACTGCTACATCTGCCCTGCCGGGAAGCAACTGAGGCAACGGCAAAAGATCTATCGACTGCCGCGCCCCCTCGTCGATCGCAATGGCATGATGCGTTATCGCGCCAGCAAACTGGATTGCCACAACTGTTCACTGAAGCCGCAGTGCTGTCCGAACGCGCCCGCCCGAAAGATCCCGCGCTCCATCCATGAGGGCGCTCGCGATCTGGCACGCGACATCGCCAAGACCGAGGCATACAGGACCTCGCGCTGTCAGCGCAAAAAGGTCGAGATGCTGTTCGCACACCTCAAGCGCATCCTGAGGCTCGATCGACTGCGATTACGCGGTCCGAATGGGGCTCGAGACGAATTCCACCTCGCCGCCACCGCTCAGAACCTCCGGAAGCTCGCGATTCTCGTTCCGGCAGCGCCGCCAATGCCAGCGGGGTGAGGCAACACCCCTCATCAATTCGGCTGGCAGCTCCCAACTTGCGTCGCCCGGATCACTTAAAAATCTACTTTTTCAACGGTATCGGGCAACAGCGACCGAAGCCATAGGGCGGCACGAGCGACGGCTTTGGGTCCGAAGCTCGCCGTTCGGCGAACGGCCCGGGATCAAAGCGAAGGCGACAGCAAGCGAAGAAT
>JAFASL010000650.1 GCA_019244535.1 Alphaproteobacteria bacterium | reverse complement strand
CAATAGCCCCGCCGACCGCCACGATGGTCAACGTATGCCCGACGCCCCAGAGGCTGCCGATTAAGAGCGCGGCTCGTATCGTCGGCTGGCGGGTCACGATCGTGCTGACAGCGATCACATGATCGGGATCTGTCGCATGACGCATGCCGAGAAAAAAGCCCAGCATGGTAAGAGAGAGAACCGCGACCATCGAAGCGTTAACTGCCGACGAGTCTGCCCATCTGAAACCGCGGCGTCGGTTTCAGGCGCACGCTCGTCAGGGTGGCTTGCCTACGGCATGACGGTGTGGGGTGGGACCATGGAGATCGTGTCTTTGCATACGACCGGGTCGATCCGCCAGGGCCCAAATGCGCCTCCCAGGGCGGGAATCGTAATCCGAGTTGTACCGGTCGTCACATCGGCCGGGACGTGCGTCTTCTCGCCATTTGCCAGCGTCAGCTCGGCAGCCCGGGAGCAATTGCCGTCTGTAATGGTCCACCAATTGCTGGTGATGGGATAGTCATCCGAGTAGGAGAGCCGTTCGTGAGCCGCGAGGCAGTTGTTGAAGCTGTCCGAATTCGAGGTCAGGACGTAGCACTTCTCGTAGGCCAGGAACTGTTGGATCGTATCGGTCTGCTGGATATTTGCCACATTCCAGTCTCGGATCCCCTCCCACGATGAGTAGGTGTCACTACCGAAGACCAGCTGGCCGCGCGCGGTGTTAACTTGCAGGAGTTGCGAGCCATAGGTATGACCCCGGAACGCGGGGTGGATTATCAGGCCAGGTGCAATCCGGTACCGTCCGTTTATTATTTGTGCCTTGCCGGCGAGCACCTTGCCTTCAATTTCCGCAACTGTCTGCGGTGGGTATCCGCAAACCGGGGTCCGCGCACAAGCTTGCTGCGGCGGCCCGACCTGCGCGCCAGTGAGCGGGTCGACCGTATTCACCGCGCGAATGTGCCCCTGGTTGAACTCAACCGGGTAATTAGTGAAGAAGTCGATCTGCTTCAGCTCCTCTTGCTGTATGTAAAGAACAGCATTCGGGAATGAATCGAGCTGGCCAGCGTGATCCCAATGACCATGCCCAATAACAATGCGGATAACATCGTCGGGATCAAGCCCGATACTCTTCATCTGCTTGCGCAGGTCCCACCAGCAGCATGATGTGTTCCAGTCAAATATGTACTCCAGCTGCTTCCAGCCGCTGTCGTAAAGCGTAATCTTGCCGTTCTTTGCTTTGATTATTCCGACATTGGCCGGAAAGTCGATTAAGGGAATATCGTGCCTCGGATCCGTGCTGCCCGGGATAAACGCGCGGTCGGGCATAAACCCGCCAAAAGCTTGGTTCACAAACCGGCTGCTTTCGACAAGCCACGCCGAATAAAGTGGCGCGTTGGTTGCTTCCTGCTGATCGCGCAGAAGCTGGCCCGTACTCTCGAAACCTTGCGGCAGAGTTTGCGGCGGCAGCAAACTGTTCAAACTATTCTGGCTAAGGTCATCAGCGGACAGAGCGATTCCTCCAGGGAGCGCCCCTATAATCGCGACAATTGCGATGGCCCCCAATAAACGCGTGAGTTTCGTTTTCATAGCCATACTCCTCCCTAGTTAGTTTGCAGAGTGGTAAAGAACGAAGGACGGCCAAGCCCTCTCTTCAGTGAGGAGGAAACTCGTCTTCCCAGAACTTAACACCTATTTCTCTGATCTTGTCGCTCCCCTCCCGGCTGGCCGGATATGCGGCGAGCAGATGCCCGTCATCCCCGTCCTCGAACATCTTCAGGGTTTCGATGGCTGATTGTTGGAATAACCGGACGGCGGCCAGATATTCCCCGTGTGACCCCGCGAGGGACGGCGGCGGTTGAAGCGCCTGAATGCGCTCCTCGGCATGTCGGAAGGCTGCCAGCTCCGCTTCGAGCCTAGTCTTTAACTCGGCCTTTCCGATATCATCGACCTTGTAAAAAATCCGGCCCAGACTCAGACGAACGGCATTTCTTTCGACCTCGCCGTGGATTGGCCACAATGCCTGGATGTAGGCCTCCTCAGGGCGTGTGAAGGCGGGCTTCGGTGGGGGAACGGCGGGCCGGCTGGCCACTGCGGGCTCACGGCTCGTCCTGGTGGTTTCGTGAACAGCGGTAAAACCGAAAATTCCAATGAGGGCGGCGATCGCAACCGCAAGCAGAGTGCCCTTACGACCGAGTGGCCATCTCAAATGGGACAGGATTTCGCTCGCGCGGCCGGCATTGCTCCCACTTAAACCCTCCGCGGAAGCCGCTGCTTTGCGCTCCATCTGCTTCCTCGCCTGCCCCGCAGAGGCCGATGATCGGCCATCTTCGGTTTTTGAGTGCCCCCGCAGAAATGACGGCAGCCCCGAGATCAGGTTGGGCTGCCTATCCGGCCGCACCTACCATTCGGCCTGACGGTAAACATCGTTAGTTAATACTCTATCAAAGCGCGATGGCGCGTCAACACATTTATGGCGCCATTTGATCGCTTTGGTCGGTCGCTTTACGAAGCTCCCGCACACGCATCGGTTTTTGCCAACCGACCCGCCGCGTTCAAACGTTCGAAGCGATTTTCCGCCGAATGGGCCCACCATGGGCTCGTCTGTCATGAAAGGTGTTCACGAGCGACGGCATGCCGATTAATCGTATTCCCGGCAATCGCATCAGGGATACGGTAAGGTAAGTTGACATTGTTATCGAGTAACTTTTCTTTATTTAGTACCAGCTTGATTTAGTGCCAGCTTGGCCGGGCGATACGACACCTTGGGCAGCCAGCAATTCGCCGGTCATTGCGAAACCTGCTCCCGACCGAGTAGGCGCGGCGCGGGGACTATCGAGCCTCTTTTACATGCACGTGGAGATGACGCCGGCTTGGTTCGGCTCCGTGTGCATGCTTTTGATTCTCGAACTCGACCAGAACCGTAACCAAGCGCCCATGTCGCACGCCGCGCTCGGCGATGACATGGCGCGCGAAGTTCTGCATATCGCGTATCGCCCCTTTTAGCACGGCGACCTCCAAACAACTGTCGTGATCCAGATGCACGTGCATCGATGCCACCGATAAATCATGGCGGTTGTGAAAGAATCCAGTCAATCCAGTCAGCCACTTCGCCAACTCCCGCTGCCGATGATTATAAATGTAGGCGAGGGTGGCCACGGCGGCCCGTGAAGCGTTGCCGTCATTTTTAACCTGAGCAATTCCGGCCTGGCCAAATCGCGCAGCGCTTCCGATCGGTTCTGGTAGCCGCATGCCACGATGTTGCGATCGAGCGCCGCGACGAGCTCGTGGTCGAGGGTTACCGTAATGCGCTGGATCTTGCGTACTCCGCCTTCTCCTGTTGTATGATATTCTTATATGAATATCTTAGGACGCGCAGATCTATTAATGTCCATGTGCTATGGCTTCGCATCGATCGCGCAAGCGCAGGACGCTGGCGAGCCGTCGATGGCCTTGCCGGAGGTGAGCGTTTCTGCGGAAGCGGACCGGGCGTTTTTCATCCCGGACACGGCATCGCAAGGGGTCGTCACCGGCAGGCAAATCGAAGAGCAGCCAAGATCGCGGGTCGGCGAGGTGCTCGAGGTCGTGCCGGGACTGATTGCCACGCAACACAGCGGCGAGGGCAAGGCTAACCAGTATTTCCTGCGCGGCTTCAACCTCGATCACGG
>JAFASL010000782.1 GCA_019244535.1 Alphaproteobacteria bacterium | reverse complement strand
TGGTTTGCTGATGCAGGCCTGGAAGCCGACGCCCGACGAGTAGTGCTGTCGGTGGACATGCGGTATGCCGGCCAGAATTACGAACTTTCCGTGCCTCTGCCCGGCAGCCCGATAACGCCGCGGACAATTGACAGCCTCGCGGCCGGCTTTGCCGCCGAGCACCAGCGGCTTTACGGCTTTGTCGCCGAGGACGAGCCGATCCAGCTGGTAACCTTCCGCGTCGAGGCGACCGGGATCGTGCGCAAGGCGGCTATTCGACAGGCGCCAGACGCTGGCCCAGACCCGCGTGCCGCAGAGTTTGGCCGCCGTGATGTCTGGTTGCGCGAGATCGGCGGGTTTGTTTCCTGTCCGCTCTACGACCGGGAGGGGCTGGCTGCCGGCAATCGTATTGAAGGGCCGGCCATCGTCGAACAGATGGACGCAACAACGTTGATCGTGCCGGGAGCTATCGCGACTGTCGATCCATACCTGAATTTGCTGATGGAGCTGTGATGAGCTCGCCTCGTACGAACCGCATCGACCCGATCAGTATCGAAGTGATCGGCAGCGCGCTGTCGTCGATCGTCGAGGAGATGGGGGAGGCGCTGATCCGCGCCAGCTTTTCGACAAACATCAAGGAGCGCCGCGACTGCTCGACCGCGCTGTTCGACAACCGCGGGACGACATTGTGCCAAGCCGAGCACATCCCGATGCATCTCGGCAGCTTTATCGGAATCATTCCGGAGATTTTGAAGCGCCACCCCGCCGAGGCGATGCGGCCGGGCGATGTGTTCATTGGCAACGACGCCTATGCCGGGGCGGGCACCCACCTGCCCGACATCGTGCTGGGTGAGCCGATCTTTGTCGATGGCCGCATCGTCGCCTGGGCGGTGAACACTGCGCATCACGCCGATTTCGCCGATCGCGGCCACGCCCATATCTATCAGGAAGGGCTGCGCATCCCGCCGATCCGGCTCTATCGCGCTGGCGAGTTGCAGAAGGACGTTCAGGAACTGATTCTGCTCAACTGTCAGGTCCCGCGCGAGCGGCTGTCCGATCTGCGGGCGCAGATGGCGGCGAACCGACTGGGCGTCCAGCGCATGCAGGCGCTGTGCGGCAAGTACGGTACCGACACCGTGCTCGCCGTCGGCGACGCGCTTCAGGACTACGCCGAGCGCAAGATGCGCGCCGGGATCGCGGCATTGCCGGACGGCACCTATCGTTTCGCCGACACCTATGACAATCCCGAACTCGGCCGGGCGCTTCCGGTATCGGTCGAGATCACGATATCCAGCGACGAGATGCGGCTCCATTTCGAGAGCCCGCCCCGGGTCCGCGCCGGGATCAACATGATTTACACTGCGCTGTTGTCGAGCGTCTATTACGCGGTAAAGGCGGTGGTCGATCCGACGATTTTGCCGAACTCCGGGCTGGCCCGCCCGATCACCGTGACGGCACCGCTTGGCACAATGATGAATGCGACGCATCCGGCGGCAGTCAATGGGCGCACCAGCACATGTCAGCGCGCCGCCGATTTGGTCATCGGCGCTCTCGCCCAGGCGGCGCCGGAGCGCTGCATTGCCGCCGGAAACGGCTCCTGCACGACCGCCAGCTTTGCCGGCGTCGACCCGGCCGATGGGCATCTCTGGGTCTATCTTGAGACGATCGGCGGCGGCTCCGGCGCACGCGCCGGCAAGGATGGGCTCGACGGCGTCCATGTGCACATGACCAACACCTCGAACCTGCCGGTCGAGGCGCTCGAGGTCGAATACCCGCTGACGGTATTGCGCTACGAGCTCGTCGACGGCTCCGGCGGCTCGGGCCGGTTTCGCGGCGGGATGGGATTGCGGCGCGTCTATCGCGCCGAGGCGGAATGCCACCTGCGGCTCGACGGCTCGCGATTGCTGACACCGCCCTGGGGTCTCGACGGCGGGCATCCCGGTGGCTGCGGCGCCTTCCGGTTCGGTGACGGGATCGAACCGTTTGTCGGTGGAAGCGGCAAATTGCGCGCCGGCGAAACGGTCGAGATCGTCACCCCCGGCGCTGGCGGCTACGGCCCGCCATCGACGCGCGATCCTGCGGCAGTTGCACGCGATCTCGCCGAGCGGCGAAGCGAGCCCGCTGCCGCCCCGACAACACGCCCGACCTCCCCGGGATGACGGGACCGCAGACTTGTCCGATCGCGCCTTCACTTTCGAAATCACAATACCGTCGGCTGATGGTTCGATCCGTTTTGTCTTTGGGAACCGTGACAACCGAGACCACATCGCATCCTTTATTCGCGCGAAGGGTCTGGCGAGCTATGAGGCGCCGACGCCCTCTGTTTTCGTCCATCTGGCCCGGCAGGTAGCTGGCCTGGTGCTCGATGTCGGCGCGAACACCGGGGTTTTCGCGCTGCTTGCCGCGGCAGCGAATCCCCAACTGTGCGTCTGCGCCTTTGAGCCATTGGAGAGCGTACGAGAGCTGTTGCGGGAAAACCTGGCGTACAATCCCGGCCTTGCTTCACGCATTGCCGTCGAGCCGTTCGCCTTGTCCCGTGCCAACGGCAGCTTTCCTTTTTTTGAAACGATCAATGACCAGGGCCTGATTACGACCAGCTCTTCGCTCGAGCTGGAACACGCTCAGCAGGTAGGCGATTTTCGCAGCTCTTCCGTCGTCACTCGGACCCTTGATGGATGGGCGGAAGCACTCGGCCGGGCAGCGATCGAGCTGGTCAAGATCGATGTCGAGGGGCACGAGGATGCGGTCATAGAAGGGGCCCAGAAAACCATTGATCGCCACAGGCCATTCATCATTCTCGAAATCCTCGGCCCTTCCAGAGTGGAAGCATTTGACAGGATGCTGATCGAGAGCGATTATCTCGACATCGCTCTCACACCTAGCGCGTTGCGGCACTGCCTGCGGGTCCGCTTTCACGCGGATGCCTGGAATCACCTTTTGTGCCCGGCCGAAAAAGCGCAGCGAGTTCTGGCGTTATGTCGAGAACTCGACCTCCGCCTGGAATTCGCCTGAGGAGACCGGCTCGGCGGTCTGGCGGCATTGTTCGTCGTTCGAACGCAGAACCTCGTCGGCAAGCCACAGCGCCATTGTATCGCTCGGCTTTTCTGGAAGTCCGCCATAGTGAACCGTCGCAAAGCCGCACGGATTGTTGCGGTAATCGTAGCCGAGCATCCCTCCGGGCAGTCCGTCCAGCAACGGATAGAAATATCTCTGCGACGGCAATTCCAGCGTTCGACCGGCGGCGAACAACGTGGCGATCAATCCTTGTTCCCAGGCCACATGCCAGGTGCCCCTCGGGGCAACCTGTACCATCCGATGTGCGATTTCTCGCGCGCTGAAGTTGTTTCTCATCCAATACAACCCGGCATTGAACCGGCCAGTGTTCAACCGACCCGGCTGCGGCAGCCGCCACACCCGTGCATAGGCATCGCCATGGTCCAAATCCGCTTGATAAACCAGATCGGCGGTCGCGAACGCATCGAGCGCATCTTCTACAGAGCCGAGGACAAACACATCGTCGTCCATCATGCAAAATTCTCTTGGATCACTGAAGAACGCCACGCAGGCCTTCATTACCCACCAGGCCTGCATCGCGAAATTCGACAAGGCCTTTGCACCGGCATCGCAGATGGCCCAGCAAAGCGCCGACGTATCAATGATTTCCGCAAACGGCATACATCTAAGAAAGAGCGACCGTGTTTCTTCGGACCATTGATGTTCACCAAACAACATTATCTTGGATGGCGAATAGCCGTTTAGAACCATACTATAGACAGCAAGAACAGTCCGCACCGGATTAGCGCCATCAGTAAATATTTTGAGCGAGGGACCGCATGCGTGTTTGATTTTGTTTTTAATCTGCGGCAGATAGCACAGGAATGATTGGGCCGGATCACCGAGGCCGCCTGTAGGGAAGAGCGATGCCCCCCACAACCAATCCCCGTAAAACTGCCAGGAGGCAATGCGCAGCCGCTCGCCGGTCGAGACAAAGATCAGGTTTCGCTGAAGCCGATGGGCTGTGCGGTCCTGATGAACCAACACGCCAGCGCGCTCTATGATTGAGCCGTCGTCGGCCCAGAATGCAAGGCTGCCGCTTTTCAGGATCTCGATTTCAAACACGACGTGGAAGCCGCGCATTTCGCCAAAGAAGGCTTTCCAATCGAATATCCAGCAAAACTCGCCTTCTATCCTGCGCCATGCGGGCACAGGCGTGCAGGCCATTCTCGCGGCATGCCAGGCCGGCTCGGAAATCCAGCGCTCCTCATGCACCTCTGCAGCTTGGGGCCACGAGCACCAGGTGATCCTGAATGGGGTCAGGGCCATTGGCCCTCGTCGTGAACGGTGGCGCGAGACGCGGGAAGAGATCTACAGTCCGGCTTCGATCATTACCTGCAGCGCCGTCGTGCTGTACAGCACGCGGCGGTCGAGGTAGAAAATCTGCTGCGCGGTCAGGGGCGGCTGCTGCACTGCGAATTGGGTGGACTGCTGCAGGACGGCCGGAAGGTTCACCGACGCCAGAACCACCCAGGGGTCGTCGGTGCAGGCCGGGCAAGGCGGCACCGGAAACCCGAAGTCGCTGGCTTCCTTGATACCTGTTCGTGCTGCAGCCGCCCAGGCAGTGTCGGCCTGTTTTGCATCACTGTGCGAAGCCGGCAGCGACCACAGCACTTTCAGCTCGAATGCCTCGCGGATCCGCGAATATTCGCAATCGAGCTCGTCGCATCCGCAGCCGGCGGGGTGGACCCGCACCGGCCGCGTCGCGCATTCGACGTACCGCACCGCAAGATAGACGGTCTGCCGCCGGTTCTCCGAAGTGAGTGCTGGCTGCGGCGGGCACGGCCAAGTGACGGTGCACGGATCGCAGGGCTGCATGCCGGACTGCAGATCAAAAGTCACGCACTGCGTGATCACGATCTCATCGCCCTGCGGTGCCACTGCGTAGCCCGGGCAGACCTGCACCTGCCAAGGATGTCCGTCGGTCGGCATCGGCACGACCTGACAGCCGCAAACGACGCCCCAGCCGTGCAGAAAGCGATTGTGGCGGCGCATCTTGTTGAGAACGAATTCCTGCTCGGCCCGCATGTCGTCGGCGGTGATGAGCTGGCGCGGAAAATAACGAACGCGCTCCAACGCGGTCCCGTACAGGACGCAGGTCGGATCGGACGTGCCAGACATGTGGCCTCTCCTCTAATGAATGTCGCCAAAATGGGCGAAGTAGTCCTGGTCGTCGCGTGCACGGCGCTTTTTGACCGCCGTCCGCCGGGCAGCAGCGTCGGTGTCCGCCAGCAACGCCCAGGCGGCTGCGAAGTCTCGGTACTGCTTTAGGCGCTCCACCACGCGGGCGAGCCGCTCGCGGCCGAAATGGACAACAGCGAGGCGCAGCATGTTGTGCAGCACGCCGGTCCAATCGATCGCATAGGGATGCTGCTCGCGAAACAGGTGCGCTACCGTTATCTCGGGCACCAGCCGCAACGCGTAGCCGGCGGTCCACAACCGCAGCGACAATTCTGCGTCTTCCGAACCCCACAAGATCAGCCCGGGATCAAAGCCGCCTTCTTCGGCGAAGAGGTCGCGACGCATCGCCAGGCAGGCACCGGGCAACAGCGGTGCCTCTGGGTTGCCATCGGGTGGCGGCAGCCATTCCACACCGAGGCCGGCGTCGCGAAAGCGCAGCCCAAAGCCGCAGCAATCCGGACGGCCGATAACCGATATGCCGGGTGCGGCGGCGCCGACTGCGGGGTCGCGCACGGCGGCGATCAACGGCTCGGTCCAGCCCGGCGTGACATCGACATGGGCATCGAGGAAAATCAGCACCTCTCCTGCTGCCGCGGCAGCCCCCTTATTGCGCGCGGCCGGGGCGCCAAGGCGCCTGCCCGGCTCCTCCGGCGCAAAGAACCGCACATCGCGGCTGCCGCGCAGAAAGTCGGTGCCGCCGTCGGTCGAGCCGTCATCGACGACGATGATCTCACTCGATGGCGGCAGTGTGGCGTCGAGCCCGCTGATCGTACGGCGCAAATTCTCGCCTTCGTTGAGCGCCGGCACGATCACTGAAAGTTCAACCGATGATGAAGCTGAAGACAAAGTTGCCTCCTGGTGCGCCATTGCCGGAGGGCAGCTGCGTGGGCTCACCGTCCAACGCCGAACCGTTCATTGCGAGGATGGCCGGGCGCCCGATCGCCGCGTCGGGTGTTCCAGCAAGGGTCACCAAGTACTCACCTGCCGGGAACGGTCCATCGATGAACTGAAACTGCGCCTGCGCCGCGTTGGCCCCAGTGATCGTTCCGGGGACAACGTCTTGCGGATATGCGGACCCCTTCCTCTCGACGAGGAAAGTGAACTTGTTCGGATCGTCGCCACGCGCGGGGACGCCGGCCACTACCGTTCTCGGATCGAGCGCGCCCACGAAGTTGACGCGGATGACCGACGCCGCCTGTTGCCGCGAGAGCTGCATCGCGCCGCCCGGCTCGTTCAGTGACTGCAGCGAGGCGCCGGCCGCGTTGATCAGCGACACGCCGCGGACGCGCAAGGTACTGCCCAAACTGGGAATGGGTGTGGGGGTCGGGGGCGGCGTCGGCGTTGCTGTCGGGGTCGGGCGTGGTGTCGGGCTGGGTGTCGGGACAGGTTGGCCGCAGCACTCCTCGATGCGCAGCATCAGGCAGAGGATGAGGTCTAGCAACACGGCGTTGCTGTAGATCCGCGGTCGGTAGCGGCAAGTCTCGAGCTGCGCGATCTCGCCACCTTGCAGCAGCAACGCGGCGATCGGAACGCAGGGATCGCCGGCTGGTGGGCAGCAGTCATTTTCGAGGAGCGAGCAGAGCAACTCGCGCTCGCTCATCTGGTGGGGCGCCGGCCAGCTGGTGAGCGCGCCTGGTCGCGTGAACACGGATAACCCCGTAAAGCCCGGCGGTGCTGTAGGGCTTGGCGACGGTGTCGGGCTGGGTGTTGGCGACGGGCTCGCGCTCGGTGAGGGGGTTGGCCTCGGGGTTGGCGCGGGATGCAGTGCATTGCTCCACATCGGATCGCCAAGCTCGGGAGGCAGCCCGTCGGTAATCTTCAGCGCGAAGGTCTCGACAATCGTGCCCGGCGCGCACTCCTGGCGAATGTCGCATTCGGCGACCAGAACCGGCATCATGTCCGCGAGGCATTCGCGGTAGCACAGCCACAATGTCACGACCCGCGTCGCGTTGCGATC
Source organism: Alphaproteobacteria bacterium (assembly GCA_019244535.1). Lineage (GTDB taxonomy): Bacteria > Pseudomonadota > Alphaproteobacteria > ATCC43930 > CGMCC-115725 > AP-15. The sequence continues at coordinate 30,988 of JAFASL010000782.1, read as the reverse complement.
GACGGGGGGCAGCTGCGGATCTTCGCCGCAGCACAGCGGCGGCGGCGCCCAGGGGTCGATGCAGGTCGGCAATGGAACGACGATCTCGCGGCCGAGGCCGTCGATGGCCACCCCGGGGGCAACGCACACTTGGCCGTGCTTGGCGGTTACGTCCAGTCCGCAAAGCACGCCCTTGCCGAGCGAGAGCCGGTTGAGAAGCCATTGCTTCTCCTTGCCGTAATCCTGCTCCATGCGGAAATGCGGGACATCGAGCCGCTTGCCGTAGAAATAATTATTGCGGCGCGGCGCGGCGAGCGCCCGCAAATGTTCGATCACCAGTTGGCTTGAGCTCATTGCGGTCTCCTATCCCAGGACCGTCGTGTGTCCGATGCGGGCGCCCTGTCCGATGCGCCCCGCCTCGCCGGCAGTGCCGGGGAGATTGGTTTCGACGCCGAGGCGGGTCGCGCCGAGGCGCAACCGCGGCGGCGGCCCGCCGACGATCGTGTCGATCCCGACTTGGGCCTGAAAACCGACCCGCATATCCGGCTCGACAAGGCACAAGTGATAATCGGTGTGGGCCGGTTTCTCGGCGTCGATCACGCGCCGGACCTCGGCGCGCAGGGAGGCATCAGTCGCGCGGTAGGCCGGCAGGAAGACGGTGAAGCGGTACGCGGTGTCGATAAACAGCGGCGCACCCAGTTCGCTGACCGGCAACGGCCCCGCCTCGCCGACCACCGTGGCACCGATCGGCGTCGTGCAGCACGCGGTAGCGCCGGCGAGCGGGTTGGCTGCATCAGGCACGACCATGCCGAGCGGATCGATTGCCGGCAGTCCGGTATCGAAGCCTAGCGAAGACGCGACATCGAGCACCCAGACGCCGCGCTCCTCGAACGCCTCGACGATGCTCGGCCGAACTCCCGTGTGGATTTCGACAAAATCGCTAATCCCAGCCGACGTACCGCGTCGGCGGTAGAGGGCAATGGCCCGGGAAATGAGTTCGCGGGCTTCCGCCTCGGTGGCGATCCGCGGCAATTCGAGCCCGAGCCACCCGGCGAGCCACGGCAACGCCGAGGCGGGAGCGAATCCGGGTGCGAGGAGTTGCGGCAGCGCGTCGATATGCTCGCCGATTGTACCGAGCTCAGTGCGCGTCAGGTTCAGCAGTCGGTAAAGAAACAGCGCCGGTTCGTCGCTTCGCCGATAGATCTCGGGCAGATAGTCTCGGTAATCCTCGCCAGGGGTTTCCGCGCGCAAATTGCGCAGGACCGGGCTGAGCGCCGGCTGCGATGTCGACAAAGTCGCGCGCAGCCACAGGAAACGCCGTAACGCCGGCGGTGGGCCGGGGGGCAACAAGGTCGCGAGCAGCGTATCGAGCGCCAGCGCGCGAACCCAATCGCCCGGGTCGGGCGGTGGCACGGCTGCATCCCATTGCGCGACCTCGAGCACAATGGCAGTGCCGAGCGGCGTTTCAGCCTCTGCGGCGGCGCGAAACCATTCGAGCTTGGCGCCGGCATCGTAGGGTCCGCTGGTCGCGCTGCCAGTGGCGGCATAGCTCTTGGCCGCGCTGAAGGCGATGTAAGTGTCGTCAAGCCCGGTCTTTATCAGCAGATCGTCGGTGTCAGTGACGGCCAGAGCGCTGACCGTCCCGCGAAACAATGGCAACTCGCACCAGTAGGTGCCGTCCGCGAGAAACGCGATTATCTGGCCGCTGACCCCATCGGCTACGAAAAGCCGGCCGATGCCGCAAGTGAGGGCGCCAGGCTGCCAGATGCCGAGCGGCGCCGCGAGGTCACGGACGAATGCGCCAGTCTCGTCAAAGCAGCGGACCGTCGACGCGACGCCGTCGGACACGCACAGGAGATCGCCGTCGCCGATTGTCAGAAACAGCGGATCGATCAATTTTCCTGAGGCGGCGAGGGCCAGGTCGTAAGCCAAATCAGCAAGCCCGTGTCTGGTAAAACGCCGTATCTTGTTCAGACTGCGGTCCAGCACGTAAAGGCGACCGTGGCTGTCGGTCGCGACGCCGGTCGGCTGCTGAATCCCGTCGATGACATCGAGATCGGGTTCGAGATCCGGGAAACCGAAGCGTTGAATGCGCCGGTTGCCGGTGTCAGCGACCCATAAACCATCGGCTGAAACGGCAAGGCCTCGCGGATGATCCAATTGCCCAGGCGTCGCGCCGGGCATTGTCGTCGCCGGCAGCCAGGCACGCGCCGCACAAGTGCCGTCGACGAATAGCACCCGGTTGTGATTGGTGTCGGCGACAAATATTGCCCCGCATGGCCCGGCAGCGATGCCCGATGGGTCGGTCGTCCACGGACCCGGCAGATCGACTGGCTGGCCGTCGGCCGGACCGGGAAGCCGGGTGAGTGAGCGTCAGATTGCCGTCGCTGTCTGGTTCGAGAGCGACGAGGCTGGCATTCCACGCCTCGCGGTCTCGCACGAACTGGTAGCGGATGGGCTCGTTCATCATCTACGCGACATAAAGGTTGTATTTGATCTGGCCGCCATTGCCCGCATCGGCAACCTGAAGGGTTAGACTGTGCTCGCCGGGTGTGAAATCGAGCCCGAGCTGGGTCAAGTCGATTTTCCCTGTGCCATTGACGACTAGCGGATGCGTATTGGTCCCGTCGCCGAGCGTCGCGCTTGCCGGCCAATTAGCCGGGTCGATGCCGTTGAGTTGCTTCAGAATTTGATCGGTGATGTCCTGCCCGTCATAGAGGACGGTTAGCTTTTTGAAATAGGCCAGCGATGTGCTGGCACCGGACCTTGCAGACCGATCGGTCACGCCGGCCGCATCGATATTCACCGCGCCGAGCGCATAGCTGCCCCCACCGGCGCTGTCCGTCTGGCCGGCTGGAATGTTGTGAGTGTGCTCGGTAAGATTCGTCAGCCTCACGATCGGCCCGTCGCCGGGGTTCAAAGTGGTGAGCGTCTCCAGTCGGCGATTTCCGTCGTTCAGGTCGCTGTGCCACATCCGGATCTCAGTGTCCGAATCGGTGTCGTAAGTTCGAGCAATCAGATCCACCGGCTTGTTGGGATCCTGCGTCGCGGTGCCGGTGGTAACCGACTGGAAAGTGTGCCTGTGGTCCGGGATCGTTAACGTCGGCTGAGCGAGTCTGCCAGCATGCGTGTGGTTGCCGAGCTCGCTGTAGAACAGGGTCGAAAACTGCGCACCCCGCAGGTACAGCGTGACCGAGTCCGGGACGCCGCCATCGATATGGAAATAGAGGACCTTTGGGTTGCTAGCATCGATATCCTTCTCGCCTTCGAGGCTGATCGGATGAACCGTGGGCGGCTGCGCCGCGACCGCGTAGCGGCGCACGCCGGACTGGATATCACTGACCTGGCAACCGGCTTGCAGACCGATCTGAGCGAGAACGATGCGGCCGCTCTGGTCGCTCGGCCAGGTATCGACCATTTCCAATTTTGGCACGGCGCGAATGCGGGTTGGCGCGCCCCAGGCGAGATTGCCGCCGCAGCCTCCCGCCGCTGAGGTTGCGACGCAGCCGTCATTGACCGGCTGGACCCGCTGCTCGGCATAGGCAATGACGAGAAAGTTGCCGAAAATGACTCCGGGGCTCGGACTAGGTGTGCCTGCCACCTGCACGTCGGTCGAGTCGAGAAGGATGATCTCCCGACCCATGAAGTCGAGCGCGACACCGGGCGCCACGTGAACCTTGTGTTGGTCGGTGGGATGCTTGGTGACTTCGAGGCCCTGGACGATGCCGATCGAGTAGAGCGAGCTGAAGAGCTTCCGCCGCACTCGTATCTGATAATCCTGATCGGCGCGGAAATCGGATGCGTCGAGCCGCTGGCCATTGAAGTGGTTGACGCGGTCGAGCGGCTGTTCAAGAGCACTCACGTTCTCTGCTCCTGTTGAAGATTGTCGTCCCGGCAATGCTGACGTCGATGCTGTGCTGCATCGACTGGACGAGATCGCCCACGCAGATCGCCAGGTTGTCGCAAGTCAGCGTACCGTCGTCGCCGGCCAGGGTCAGATCCGACACGGAGAGGATTCCCGGCAGCGAGGCAAGCAGGGCCATGACTTCGGCCCGGTACACATAGCGGCCGATCGGCCAGCCGGTGCCGTCCGGTCCGCCTGTGAGTGGGTTGAAGAACGTGTCGAGGCTCTGTTGCGCCAGCGCCTTGATCTGGGCGGGGTCGCTGTCGGCGGTTGCTTGCAGCTGGGCAGCGACGGTGACCTTGACGTAGGTCGGCGCGATCACGTGAATTTCGGTGGTCACCGGACGCCGAGGATGGAGGTAGCGCTCGATCGCCCGCAGGAATTCGGGGCCGGGCATCGGTGCCGGGCCGGAGCAGTCGGGCACCACGATCACGGTGATGCTGCCCGCCGCAGTAAAGCATGGCAGCGCCGGGTAACGGTTCGCCAATGCCTTTGCACGGCCGATCGGCACCCCCGGCGTTGCCAGCGCCAGCGAGGCGAAATCCACGAGGGTCACGGTCTTCGTCGGCTTCTGCAGCTCGGCGATCGCCCGCGCCTCGGCGGCGGCAAGGGTCTCGGCAGGCCCGCCTCCGGCGGCCCCATAAGGCTGCGCGACGATGAGCTGCGCGGTGATCGTGGGAAGGCCGGGAATATGCGCCGCGTTCCAGTCGCTTGTCGCAATCCGGGTCAGTTGAGCGGCGGGAATATTGCCTTCAATGCCACCGCCAATGCGGTAGTCGAGCACAACGTCCCAGCCGTCCGGCGCAACTGTGCCGCGCATGCCATTGCCGAAGGTAATACGGCCGCGCTCCGGTTCGAGCCGGTAGCTGCGGTCGTGCGGACCGACCAGATCCCATTCGAGGACCTCGGTCCAGCCTTGTTCCTGCTGCGCGCCGGAAACCAAGCTCAGCCGCGTACTGCCGGCGACGATCGGCGACAGTGATGCAGTGTAGTGCTCGCAGGCATGGCCGCGGCTGGCACCGAGCGTCTCGGGAGCGTCGATGCTGACTGCATGCTCGGCTGTGACCGCATTGGGGGCGATGCGGTCAACCCACGGCGTGCAGTCGAACCCGCCGTGCACCAACCGGCAGCGCACAAACCAATAAGGACCCGGCCCACCCGCGGCATGCCCACTCGGTGCGCCGAAACGGATGAACCCGGTCAAGGTCAGTGCCCGTGTCTCGTCCCGCACATCGGTCAGCGGGTGCCAGTCGCCGGCGCCGGTGTGAAATTCCCATACGACGCGCGCGGAATAATGCTGTCGCCAGTCGGGCAACAACGACGCAATACCGGGCGGACAGTCGCGCTCGGCCACAGCCTTTTCGGCTTGCCATTCCTGCCGCAATGCTGCGGCGGCCAGCGCGTCGGCCTGTGGCGTCCGCGTCCATAGATGAAGTGCAACGTCTTCACCCGGGGTGCCCAGCGGCTGGTCGAACCCGAGATAGAGCGCGGCCCCGGGTGTGGGGGTGTCTCCGAATGGCGGGTAGCTGCCGAGCCGCGGATCCTTCGCGGGATCGAAGATCTGAGCGTTTTCGGCTGTGACGTCCTGAAGAGCCGCAGCGCCACTCAAGACCTGCACCAACACTGCAGGCGAGACCGTCACCGGATCGCGCGTCTCGAATATAACCGCGCCGAGTGGGTCTGAGACCTGAGTGCGTTCGGGCAATGCAATCGGCACGGCACCGGCATTGCGCAATAGGATTACGGTTTGGGCAATGCCGGCAGGATGCTGGAAGACGCCGACGAGGCGCAAGAAGGCGCGCGACATCTCCGGAGTGATGCGGTTCGCGCGGTAGAGGTTCTGCTCCGAGAGCCAGGCCACCAGCTCGATCAGCGTGATCCCGGGGTCGGAGGCGTTGTAGTCGGTCCAGCTCGCGGCAAGGCGATTGATCTGACCGACGCTTTCGGAGACGAGCTGCGCGAAGGTGCGATTGTCGAGATCCGGGCGAGGCAGCGTCATGTCACGTCTCCTCGGCCATTAGTTTGAGCTGGTGGTCGCCCTGGGTGACGAGAGCGCCGGAGGAGATCGCGACCATGTCCCCCGCCACTCCGTCATCGACGATGAGTTGAAGCAGCGGGACAAAATCGACCCCTTCGGTCTGCTCGACCAGTGCAGCGATCTGCGAAAGGTAGACGGGCTGGCCGAAATCCCAGCCTGTCCCAGCGCTGCCCCCGGTCAGCGGGTGCAGAAACGCAGTGAGCCGCTCGCGCAGCCGCGCCTCGACCAGAGCCGCCTCGTCTGCGTGATGCGGCACGATGTCGGCGCGTACGCCGACTGGCATGTAGGTCGGCGGGGCGAGGACGATCTGGCCGACAATAGCGGCGGGCACCCGCGCCTCGAGTTCCGCTGCCACCTCGGCGAGCAGACCGGGTGTCGGCATCGGCGCGGGGTCGACGCTGCCAGGGATGACGACCAGAGTGATCCAGCCGCGCTCGCCGGTGCCGTCCGGCCCGGTGATCGGCAGGCAGCGGGCGCGCGCCACCTCCGGTGACGCCTCGCGGGCGAGCCATTCGAAATCGGCCGGCGCAAGCGCTCGGTCGCGATGACGCAGGCGCTGCGTCGCGCGGTCGCGGGCGCGCGGCGTCAACTCGGTTGCTGAGCCCCCCGTCGCAGGGAAGGGATTGGTGACGCTCTGCACGTAGCTCGCTGCGCTGTGCAATTCGGTGATCGTATTGGCCGGCACATTGCCGGAAAGACCGCCTCCGGTCGCATAGCTGGCGGCGATCGACGCACCGCCGGGCGGAATCATCCCGTAGGGCGGCGTCGGGAATTGCAGCGCGCCGCTCGCGCGTTCCAATACGTAATGGCGGTCGTTCGGGCCGGAGAGATAGAAATAGGGTTGCCAATGCCAGGTGACCCAGACCTCGGTGATTGTCTTGCCGTCGCTGGGGTCGACGACAAAGCGCAGGTCGCTTTGCGGCACGCCGGCCGCTGCGGTCTGCCAATACTCGCCGCGGCCCTGCCACTCGCGCACCTCGACGACCTCGCCGGGCAGCACTGGCACATGCTGGGGCGCGAAGACAAAGGTTTGCCCGGGATTCCCGTTGCTCGACCCGAGCAGATCCTGCTGCACCGTCTCGCCTTGGTGCGCCCATACCGCATTGAGCCAGAGGCCGGTCGCCGGAAGGGTCTGCACCGGCAATTCGGGCTTGAGCCGGGCGCGCAGCCAATATGGTGTGTCGCGCAGCCCGAGCAGCGGAATGGCATCGGGCGGGCCGACGAACTGAATGAGCCCGCTGCCAGTAAACCCGTCGCTTTCGTCGAGGACTGCAAGCTCGATCCAGCCGCGGGAAGAGTAATACTCCCACAGGAAAGGCGACGAAGTGGGAGCGCCGCCGCTCGGCCCGTCACTGCGATTGCCGGCGGCAAAGTAAAGACTGACGAGCCCGGGCGGCAGCAGCGCCGAAAAGCCGAAATGTACTGCCGGCTGGGTGTCGTTGACTGGAGTGAATGGCTGGAATGGCCGGCGCGGCCAGCGCACGTCCTCCGAATGATCGATATACGCGAAATCGTTGTAGGACACGCAGTGGTCGAGCAGATCGGAATTGGTCAGGTAAGTATATTGCAGCCGCAGCGAGGCGACGACCGGCGGTTGAAGGGTTGCGGGATCGCTCTTGACCAGTGGCGGGCTTACCGTATTGTCGACGGTGAGCCGTAACGGATGGCCGTAATTGCCAGCGTCGATGCGGATCCGCAGCCATTTGTTGGATTGGCCGTTGACCTTCGTGTCGGCCCAGTCGGCGGGGCAGAGAAAACTGATGTTGGCCGGGCCGGCGACCGTCATCGTGTGAGTCTCATCGGCCAGTTTCTGTCCGCCGCCGAGCGGCAGCCAGCCGTCGCCGTTGTAATATTCGACCGTCCACAGCATCGCGTTCGGCACTGCCATGTCGTTGTCGTTAAAGGTGGCGCCGGTCTGGGCCAAGGTCACCACGATGTCGACCTGCGCGCCTTGACGCTGAAAGACCTCCTTGCTGGCGATGTAAAACGTCGTGAATTTCTGCGGCTGCCGGCCGAATGGGTAGAACGCGTTCCCGGTGTCGAGCGGCGAGGTGTCGGTGGCGGCGGCGTCCGGCTTCAGATTCGACTTGGTGAAACCGACCCGCGCACGGATGATGTCGACGCTGGGAAGCGAACCGGTGGCGCTGGCGCCCTCCGGCCGCAACACCGGCAATGCATTGAGCAACGTCAGCTGGTTGCCCTGCGAGACAGCGCTGATGCTTCCGTCGAGCGACACCGAGGTAGCGGTCACTGCGGTAATCGTTGCGTGCGTCGTCGCGTCGACGGTGACAGCATCGCCCTTCAAGAAATCGGCGGCGCTGTCCAGCGGCACCAGAAAATCGGGGTCGAACCCGTCGAGCGTGCCCACCGGGTCACCGGTCTCGGCATCGTTGAGGGCGGCTTTAGCGGCGGCGCCGACAAGCGGCTGGTCCAGCACGGCGGTACCGTTGAGCTCGCCAATGACCATGGCGGTATTGGCGCCAGGGGCGGGGATCGTGATGGCCCGCCCGGGATCGATGCCCTCCAGCACCAAGGTGACGCCGCCGACGTGACCGGCGATGCGCCCGACAAAAGTATTGGCGCCGGCAGCGACGACACTCGCGCCTACTCGCGCCCCAAACAGTGATTTATTTAGAGTGATCGTCGAGCGCTGGACTTTGGTGATGATGGCCTGATTGGGTACCCCGTCGGGAGTTGTTGGCGTGCCGGCGATCGTCAGGGGTGTCAGGCTGGCCGCGGCGTCATGGATCGGTTTGCTCTCAGACCAGGTAATGCTGTAGCCGCCGGGCAATGGGCCGATCGTGCCGCTCGGCACCCGAGTGCTGACGGTACCGCGCAGCCAATAGCTCTCGATGCCGTTGACCTTGCCCTTGTCGGCATCAGGGCCGCAGTCGAGGTGCAACGTTATGCGCCCGTCCTGGGTCAAGCGAGCGGTGCGGTCGGAGACCGTGCGCAGCGGCAGCCAGCCGTCCGCGCTCAGATATTCCCAATCGATCAGCATCGGCGGCGGCGCGTTCTTGGCATGCGTGGCCCCCAGATCGAAAGAGAGCTCGATCTCCGCATTGGCCGAGATCGCAAACAGCGAGTCGTGGCCGAGATACAGCTGATGCGGGACCGGCTGCATCTGGTCGAACAGCGTAAAGCCGCTGGTCAGCGCTGTTGTATGGTCGGCGTAGGTATCGGCATTGGGATCGACGGAATAGAGCGCGGTGAGCTTGGCGCGCGTCAGCGTGATCGTCCCCTCGGTGGAAAAGATGGGCGCCGGTGGCGTCGCCTGTGCGCTGCCCAGCAGCGACGGCGGTGGCGGCGGCAATTTCGCCGCGACCTGACTGTCGCCCGCAAGGGTGACATCGAGCGGCGCATTGGGCATCAACTGAAAGACCAGCGGCGTGCGCGCCGACTGCGCCGACAGAAGGCTATTGCCAAGCGTGCTCAAAAACCCGAGCCGGGCCCCGTCGGGCATGCCGTTTTCGGCGGCTGCCTGGATCTCGACACCGCGCGCGAGTATTGCGAGAAGGGCATAGGCCGGCGTGTCCTGAGCGATCGACCATTCGGGGACGTAGGCCGGAGCGCGGGCGATCAGGTCAGCGAGGATCTGTGCCCGGTCGCGGCCGTCGATGATCGGGGACCCGGACATCAACCGCCGCCCTCCTGCAGATAGAAGGGGTAGACGAGGTTATAAAACGTGTTGGTCGTGCGAACCCGGTAGGCAACGGCGATGTTGAGCTTGCCGGCTGGCGGGTCGGCATCCACGGTCACCTTGACCGTGTCGATGCGCGGCTCCCACAAGGTCAGCGCCTGCTCGACCCGATGCCGGGCAAGCGCGATCGTCGTGGTGTTGATCGGCTCGAACATTAGGCTGCGCAGGCCAGTGCCGAAATCGGGGCGCATGACCCGCTCTCCCGGCTCGGTGCCGAGGATAATGCGGATCGCCTGCTGGACATCATCCTCATAAGCGGCGGTAGCGATTTCCCCAGTCGCATCGACAGCGACCGGGTAGGCCCAGCCGCGTCCCAGAAATGCCTTGCTGTCGGTCGCCAAGGCCGTTCTCCGTCTTAGCCGCCGATATTCACGGTTGGAACGCCGGCTTCGATCTGGGCCCCGCAGGCGCAGAGATCGCCGACCCTCGCTGCCGGCCGGCCGCCAAATTTCACCGTTGCGCTGCCTTTGGCGACGATGTTAGGCGGATGGCCGGGAGGGACCGGAAAGGCGCAGATATGCTGGTCGCCGACGACGGCAGCGGGCAGGCCGGCGATTTTCACGGTCGGCGCGCCCGGCCCGGCGACCGTGCCCGGGTGGGAGGTCGGCGAGAACATCACGGCGGCATTGGGCATTGGCGTCTTCCTCACCCGATATTGATCTCGCCGGCGAGGATCGTGCAGTCGGCGCCGCCGTCGACCGTGACCCCGGCGCTTCCAGAGATCGACACGTTCTCGCCGTCGATCGTGATCGACGGCGCCTGCAGCGTGATGCCGGCCGCGCCGGTGATGGTCACATTGCCCGCAATGTCGAGGGACACCGAGGCGCCCGCGCTCGCCAGTTCACTCTCTTCCGGGCCCAGGCTCAGCTGGAATTGCAGCAAATTGCTGATCGTGATCGACTGCTCGGCATCGTCAAAGGTGATCTGCTGGCCGAGCGGTGTGCGGATGATCCGTTTATTGACCGCGTCGGTCGGCAGCAGCGCCGGGGGCCGGTCGAGCGTGTTCCACAATGCGCCGAGAATGAAGGGCTCGCGGATGTCGCCGTGGTTGAAGCCGACCAAGACCTCGTCGCCGACCTGCGGGATGAAAAAGCTGCCGCGTTCCATTCCCGCCATCATCGTCGCGATGCGGGCCCAAGGCTCAAAGCCCGGTGCCCATGGCAGGCTGACCTGGACGCGCGCCTCGCCGAGCGAGTCGATATTGTCGATCACTGTCGCAATCGCGACGCCGTAGATCTTGTCATCCTTCTCCGCGGCCGGCTGCCAGCCGAACTCGAACAGGCTCTCCGCCATTGCTGTGGCCTTCCTTATCTAAAAACTCACCCGCACCGGTATTGCGCCCTGCGCCGGCAATGGGATCGAGCCGAACCAGATCTCCTTGCGCAGCTCGAAATGCGTGCGGTAGCCACCACTGTCGAGCGTGTGGGTCGCCTCGGTGACGCGCCACAACCCGCCGAACTGGACGCCGACCCCGGTGATGCGCAGAACCTTTCCGGCGATGATGCCGGGATCGCCGAGGGTGGTCCCGGTAGCCGTCAGGCGTTTGTTGAGCTTGGGGATCAGCTCGCTGACCAGTTTGCGCGGCGCAGTCGCCAAGGTCAGCGGATCGTCGATCAGGTCGGCCGAGGGGGTACTGGGGCCAAAAGCGATGCCGCCGGGATAAATCGCCAAAGTGAGCGCCATCCGGTCCCAGTCGAAACCGAGGGTGATGTTGAACACCATCTTTATCGGCGGCACCCAGACATAGCCGCTGACAGAGAAGATCTGTCCGACATTGGTAACGCGCGGTGTGAACTCCATCAGGCTCGCGCCATAGGCGAGGTCGATATCGGCATCGAGCCGGCCGAGGGGCGAGAAGAAGTGAAGCTTGTGGCCGCCGAGTGGGCCATCGTGGTCGATGACCATCTCCCAGCCGTTTTCCTTGGCGATCTTGGTCAGGAAGTCGTAATCGCTCTCATTCGCCTGCTTGCGGATGAATTTCTGAGCACTGCCCGGATCGGCGATCGACGAGACTGCCTCGGCGCCGCCGAGCAGCACCGACAGTGCGGCGCCGACCGGATCGATAAGCGGTAACAGCAGATTCTCCAATGCAACCAGCGGCGCTGTCGCGACATCGGGCAGCGGAAAATCGCCGACCGACGGGATCGGGATCGCGAACCAGCGCACCTTGTTGCCCTGTGCTAGACGGTAACGTGCATCCTGCGCCGTCACCGTCACTGTCGGAGCGGCACCACTCGGGAAGGCGGCGCCAAAGCCGACGATCTGAGCGACAAAGACCTGCTGAGTCCCGGTATCGGCGTAGCCGAGCTGCAAGGCCACCGGGGTATCGAGCGCGAATATTGCTTGGTCGAGCCAGCGCAGCCCGTCATTCACCAGGGTGATCTCGACCCGATCGGCGCCTTCGAGCCCGCTGACCAACGTCACGCTTGAGATCGAGGCGCGCAATTCCGCCGGAACTGGAACCCCGCCGAGCTGGAGGCGGAAATCGGGAATGAAGCGGCTGCCGTCCACGTTCAGATCCTCGGCTAGCTGTAGACGACGCCGGTATCGGGGTCGCGGTAGGGCAGGTTCGGCAATACCAGTTCCTGCCCGGCGGCCAGTGGACGCGGCTGGTCGATCGCATTGGCCAGGGCAATCACCCGCCACAGGGCCGGGTCGCCGTAACTGGCGGCCGCGATGCCGGAAAGGGTCTCGCCCTGATTGACGGTGTACCGCTTTGTGAAGTCGGCGGTTTCGCGCTTTACCTCCTTGGCTTCGAGATCGACGTTGCGGAACTCGTTGAAGACGACCTGCAGCCGCGCGCGGACCGGCGTCCCGTCGGGGAGAAACATGATGAACCGCTGGCTCGCCCGCGCGAGCACGCAGGTGAACGACAGCGAAGCCCAGGTAAACAGCAGAACCGGCGGCCCGTGCGAGGCCGGCTGGATATTCATCAGATCCGTTATCTGGTTGGTAAAGGCCCGAACATCCGATTGCGCGCTGTTGAGCACGCGGGCGCCAAAGCGGTGCTCTTCATAAGTATCGGCAAACAATTCCATTTCGAGCGTCTGCATATTGCCGCTGACGAACTGAAGAACCGGCCCGCTGAGACCCGGAATGACCGACTGGGCGTAGTTGATTTCCCGGTTGAGGGTGTATTCCTCGGGATTGAACATCACCGGGATCTGCTGGCCGGTCAGTGTATTGGTAATGATTGCCTTCTCCATCGGCATAGCTCAGATCCTCCCGTGCCGCTCGCGATGCGCGGTGAAGCGATGGTCGATTGCGCGGACGACGTGATCGGTGAGACGGCTCAGCTCAGTCGGGCTGAACGGGATCGGCGCCGACGGCACCGCGGGTCGTGGCGGTGCCACGGGAACACCCCAATCAGCGACATCGGAACGGCCATGCGGATGAGGGCGACTGGCTTCACCGGGTAGCGGCGGCGCGGCCGGCCGCCGGATGATCATCGGCACCGCCGGGGCCGGCGGTGCCGGCATCGGCGCGACCGGCCCAACCGGCCTAGAGCGGTCGTGCTCGCGGACGATGCGCTCGAGCAGCGTGTGGATCGCCGCTACGGATTCGACGCGGCGCTCGCGGGCGAGAATCCGGGTGACGAGATCCGGCGAGCGCTGTGGCGGCATTGCCGCGGCGGCACCCGGTGCGGCGGCACGCCAGGCTACGAATGGACGGACGATTTCGCGCCGGCGCAACAAGGGCTGCAAAGCGAGGCCGATCCTCAAGTTTGTCCGCTGGTCATGCCGGTGGGTGTGACGGGCGAACACCATGGCAAAGAATGGGCGCCGAAAAGCGCGGTCGAGCGGCTGGAGCACGGGGCGGCGCCCGCCATGGCGGAGCAGCACGCCGCGCACGAAAGCGGCCGTGTTGCCAATGACTGGCCGGGAGCCCAGGAGAGTGCACGATGCGGTCCGGCGTGCAACGCGCATCTCGCGTCTTGTTATCCTCATTGGCGAGCCGGCGTTATTCACCGCTTTCTCTCCGGTTGATCTCGGAAATGCGCGCGACCCATTGGCGTCGATCCGCGTGCTCCAAATTGACGATGTCGCTGTGCGGCCAGTGGAAATAGTAGGCGATAAAGGCTACCTCCTCGGTCAGTTGACCGAGGGGGTAGCCCAGGATTCCCCCGGGAGGGTCGGCTCCCGCCAGAACTGATGGCGGCATTCCGGGCAGGTGACGTTCTCACCGGCTCCGTCGAGCCGGTTGACGCGATTGTAGAGGTCCTGCAGGAAGGCCATGTCGGTGGCAAACAGGCCCTCAATGATTTTCGGGTTGATTGCAGTGAGCGAGCCGAGCCGCGTCACGACGCGCGACAACAGGATCACGGCCAGATAAGCCTGGTTGTCAGCGACGCGCGGGTCGCGCAGCGGCAGGATCTCGTCGGCCGCAGTGGCGCGCCGCATGATCCCGTCGCGATGCAGTGTACCGTGCTCGTCGAGATAGCCGCAGGGCAGTGTGAAATCGAATTCGGTCTGGAACATCGGGTTTGCTCCTGGGATTGGCGTGCTTACGCCCGGGCGACGCCTTCATGCGCGAGTTCGAGCGTCTCGATCGCAATATCATTGCTTTCGGCATTGAAAGTCGGGCCCGTCCATTTCGCCGGCCACGCATTGATGAAATTCCAGCGCGCCAACTCGGTCTTGCCTTGGCGGTCGTAGACGACGACCGAGCCGGTCAGCCGCTTGGCGGCGGGGTCGCCTATGACCCACTGGCGATGCCAGTTGTAGAGGTCGGTGTCGCTGGCAATCCCCCACTTCAAGGTCAGATTCGAATACTTCACCTGACCCGGGTACTTGCGCATCACCGGGTCGTTGCCTTCACGGTGCTCTATCACGTCGATTGTCGAATCGAGGCCGCTCACCTCGTGGAACGCGGCGCGCACGATCCCGTCGATCTCGACAAGAAAGTTAAAATTGCCGTACGGGTCGGAAATTGCCATATGCCGCTCCCAATGACCTAGGTCTCGCTGACATCCGAGCCGCCGGCCCAGATGCCGATGCGCACGATGATGAACTCCGCGGGGTAGCTGGGCCTGACGCCGATTTCGATGTGCAGCCGGCCGAGCTGCTGCTCGGAGAACGGGTTCAGCACCTCGTCGATGCGCACGTAATAGGCGTCGGTGGCCTTGTCGCCGAACAGCGCCCCGTCACGCCAAGCCTGGTTCAAAAAGGCGCCGATCGATCGCTTCAGCTTGTTCCAGAGTTGGGTGTTGTTGGGCTCGAAGACGGCCCAGCGGATGCCCTCCTGGATCGATTTTTCGAGATAGATGAACAGCCGCCTGATGTTGACGTATTGCCAGTTTGCATCGGTGGCGGTGCTGCGTGCCGCCCACAGATACGGCCGGCCGCCGGTCTGAAACACCCGGAAGCAGTTGATGCCTTCGAGGTTCAGGATGCCCTGGTCGATGTCGCTCAGCACCCGCTCCAGCCCGACTGCGCCATTGACCGTGGCATTGGCCGGCGCTTTGAAGACCCCGCGCGTCTGATCGGTGAGTGCAAAGATGCCGCAGGTGTGACCGGAAGGAGGTACCAGAATGGGGTCGCCGCTCCCGGCAGGCGGCACCATCAGCCAAGGGTAGTAGAGCGCGGCATAACCGCGGGCCGAGTCCAGCCCGGCGCGCTGCGCCGGCAATTGCGCCGGCGCGAACGGGTCCAGCCCGGGGTGGGCGTCGAGCACGCCGAACCGGTCGGCGAGCAGCTCGCACTGGGCGATCATCGCCTGCTGCACTGCCGCGGTGATGCGGTCGGGTACCGCGATCATGTTGACGTCGGAGATGCCGTGCAATGTGTCAAGCGCGTCGATGAAATTCTGATCGGTAAGGGTTGTCAGGTCCTCGGCTGCGCCGCCTGCGAGATTGGCTGCCGCCGCAGCCGGCATATTGCCTGGCATCGGAACGGGTGGCGGCGGCTGTTGCGGCGTGATCGTAACGAGGCCGCTCGCATCGCCATTGACTACTGCGAGGTAGTTGCGGGGGTGGCTGTTATCGGTAGCAAGACCGCTATAGACCTGACTGCCCGCGCCCTGCGTCACCGTCAGACTGAATTCCTCGGACTGCACTATCGCCGCGGCAGTCATGTCGACCGGAAAACCCAACCCTTGCACGAGGGTCACGCGATAGGTGACGACACCGCCGCCGAGTTGCTCGGTCTGCACTGACCCAACGATCTCACTGTCGCTGTTGCCGCCCTGCGTAAATGTCAGCATCGTCCCGGCGACCAGTGCGCCGGCGGGGATCGCGACCGTTGAGGACAGACGGAAGGTCGTCGCGCCGACCGGGGTGTTGGCGAGCCGCGCGACATCGGCGATCGCATAAGGATTGGCGAGCGGCGAGCTGAGCAGCAGGGTGCCGACCCCGCCGGCAGTGCTGACGCGCGCGACCTGCAGGCTCTCACCGTCGGCGGCGATCGTAATCACGTCTCCCGGACGGAATTTTGCAGCATCGGCGAGGCTCATCACAATCTGCTTGTCGCCCACTGCCGCGGCGGCGGTCAGTGCGCCGGTGGGACGGAACAGAGTGGTATTGGCGCTGTCCAGCAGGTGCTGATTGGCAATCGTAATGCCGATCACTGCGGCTCCCGGCTGACGCGCGCTGACCGTGAAGAGCGGCAATCCGCCGGTCCGGGTGTCGACGACCAGCGTGCCGTACGCGCCGTTGCTGGCACGCACGACATAGCAATCCTGGCCGCCATTCTCGAAAAAACCGCGCACGGCGTACCACAGGAAGAAACCGTGGACGGGCAACGCGCCGAAACCTGTTTTGAACGCGTCCCAGCTGGTCAGCAATGTCGGCACGCGCAAAGGCCCGCTCGCGGCCACGCCGATGAACGCCGGCGTGCTGGTACTGACGCCCTGGATCGGCGCGGCCGGCGCGAATTCCTCGATGTAGACGCCGGGCCAGGAGACTTGCACTGCCATAGTGTTCGTTCCCTCTGCTAAAGCTGCAGGTCATACTCGCCGGTCGGCGAGGGTAGGGTGACGTTGCGGGTGAAAACGCCCAACCCCGCGCGCGAGGCGCGCAGCTGATACGGCCCCGCCGCCAGACGGATGAAGGTGAAGCGGCCGGTCGCGTCGGTATTGACGAGCTGCAGCCTGACGCCGGCCATTGTCAGCAATTCGACCCAGGCCCCCGGCACCGGCTGCGGCGGCGCCTGCGTATCGAACACGGTGCCGCCGATCTGCAGCAACGCCTCGCCACTGCCCGGCGCGTCCGTCGCGAGGATTTCGGTGAAGCTGGTCGTGACGACCGGCCCGACCAGCCGGCCGACCGGCAGGATCGGGATAGTAACGATCAGATAAACCACTGGCTTCCAGCGGTGTTTTTCGCCCATTGTCCCCCAGAACTCGGCGAGCTTGATGAAGCCCTCCGGCGGGACTAGCGCGATCGGCAGTTCGGCGGTGGCGAAATCGGGCGGGAAGGTTGGTGGCACCGGCCCCGGCGCGTAAATAGCGGTGGCGACCAGCGGGTCGCTCTGGGACAATGTCGCTGCGACGAGGTAGAGCGCGGCGTGCTCGTCGAGCGTCGGCTCGATCGCCGGCGTCACGTCTGCCGGGCTCCACGCGCTGATCAGATAATGGCAGTCGAGCCGGCGAGGCGCCGGTGTCTCGCTGACATCGCCGTTCTGCACCGACCTCACTTTCTCGTTGCTGCGCAGTTTGCGGTTTTCGCGCAGATCGACCAGGTAGAGGTTCAGTGCATTGGCCGGCTGGCCACCGACCGAGAGCGTCTTGACATAGGTCCGCCAATCGTCGTCCGGCGGCTGAAACCGCACCTGGTCGTCGCTGGCGAAGCCCGCCACCGAGCTGGTGATCAGCTTGCGCAGCAAGATGTCGAGCTGGTCGATCACCTACCGCCCCGCTGGTGCGCAATGCCGGCCGCATTCCATCGTGCTCCGCGTTAGCTCCACAGCTTGTTCCACTTGTCTTTGATGGCCTGTTTGGCGGCGGGCAGACCCTCGTTGACCAGCTGCCGCGTTTTTTCGGTCGCGTCCCAAGCGGCGTCGCCGAGCGCATTGCCGACCTTCTCCGGCCACGAGCCTTCGCCTGCTTTCGCAGCCTTGTTGAGGGCTTGCTCAAAGCTCTGGCCGGCGATCATGTCCGAGGTGATGCCGAGCGCCATCGAGATGCCTTGGACCGAGGCACCGTACTTGCCTGATTTCGCTTCTTTGGACTGGCCGAGTTCGTATAGCGCGTCGCCGCCCTTGCTGCCGACGCGGTCGGCCCAAGACCCTTTGCCGCTCGCCGCCGCTTTGTTGAGCGCGGTCTCGAAATTGTCGCCGGCCGCCATATCCGCGACCATGCCGGTCACCTGCGCATAACCTTGCAGCCACGGCCCGGCGCTGCCGGCTTGGAAGCCCTGCACCTGCTTGTCGAGCGCCTTGGTGTCGCCGGTCACCAACGCAGTGCCGAGATTGGCATAGCTGCGCGCGCCCTCGGTTACGGTAGTGGCGACGATGTTGGACGGCACCAGCGCCGCCGCTCCCGTGGTGGCGTCCTGCACGCCTTGGGGGGCGCCCAATGCCTGCGCCGCAGTATTGGCGAGGTTGACCGCCGTGCCAACTGGACCGGCCGGCGCAACCTTGCTGGCGATGACGCCGCCGCCTGCGGTGCCGATCGCCGTCGCGGTCGCCTCGAGCTTGCCCTGGCCGGAGCGCCGGGCATTGTCGTAGGCATTGGCGGCGTTGACGATGGCGGCGGCAGGCCCGCCTTTGAGATTGGCGGCAAGCGTCGTTCCGGAGCGCGCCAGAGCCGACGCGTCGCTGGCGCCATCGGCCTTGTACTGCTGATAGTCGCGCACCGCGCCCAGCACCGCATCGGTCTTGGCAAGGCCGCCCGTTAGCTTTTCGCCGCGGGAGGAGGGCGGCCGTGCCGGCTTTGGCGCCGTTTTCGACGGGGCTCCGCCGGGATCACGGATGATCGGCTGCGCATGCTCGGGAACCGCGGCTTTCGCGCTCTGCTTGGCCGCCTTCGCTCCTGCGTCGCTAGAGACTGCGGCCGCTTTGCGGGCTGCCGGATGCGGTGGCGTTGCGTATTCGGCACCAGGCTCGGTCGCTGCATCGGGTGTGGTGGGAACCTTGTCGCTATCCGCGGCGATGGTCTTGCTGGTTTGCTTCGCCGCCTTGGTTGCCGGCGGCGCGTCCCTTGGCGGCTCGCCGACGACGTTCGACTGCGCGCTCGCTTGGGGCAGAGGCTTTGCAGCTCGGGTGTCGTCGGCTGCGCGGGGAACGCCTCGGGCCGGGTGCTCCTCGTCCTGGTCCTTTTGCGGAATTGGCGCGCGGTGTGGGGCGGTCGGGGTCAGTTGCGACGGGGCGGTCGGCGGCGGCCCGCCTTCGGGGCGTCGATAAATAGGCAGCCGCTGTTTTGTTACCGTCATGCCTTCGGCCAGGTCTGTCGACCGTTTGACCGCTGTCTTCTTTTCGCTGAGGGGCCGGCCGCGTGCGGTCGTACCGTGGTAGGTATAGCCGTCGACCGCATCGGCATCCCATCCTTTCTTCCCGGCAAACTCTTGCAGCGCCGGCTGGCACACGCGCTCACAAACCTCGCGATCGCCAACTACTTCGACACTGTAGCCTTTGAGACTTTTGATGCCCCGCCGCCGCAACTGGTATTCGATATTCGGCAATGACTTTTGTTCGGCATGTTTTTGTTTGTCGGTCCCAGCCTCGCGCGCCTTTTTTGCCTGCAATTTGTTCTCCGGCTTTGGAACCTGTTCCTCGGCGTTGAAGGTTTCGATCGACCAGGCGACGACCCGCTTTGTTTTGCTGTCGACGACTTTTACGACTGCGTGCGTGTCCTGAAACGAGCCGGCATCGGCGCCGCGGCTCTTCAGCGGCCGGTTCAGCGGCTCGAAATCCTCGGTCCGCGACAGCGCGAGCTTCTGCCGGACCCGCTCATGCGCCGCCGCCGGGCTGCGGTTTTTGGTCTGGGTAATAAATTTCTCGACGGCTTTGCGCTGATTGCGCGCGTTCTGCAGTTTCGGCTCCAGCTCGGCCAGTTTTCTTTGCGCTTCCGCGCGCTTCGCCTGCGCCGCCGGTGTCGTGCTTTTGCTCTTGGCCTGGCGCCGCAAGCGCGTGACCTCCGTCTCCAGCGGCTTGATCTCTTTCTGGCGCCGCGCGACGTCACGCCGCAATACATCGAGCCGCTCATTCTGACGCTGCGTGTTGGGCTCGCGGTTTCTGCGGATTTCTCCGAGCTGGCGCTGCAAGTCCGCGTGCTGGCTGACGCCGGGGGCGTTTTCGAACCCGCGTTTTGCCAGGACCTTCTGGTAATCGTCCCAATGCGGGTCGTTCGGGTCGCGCGGACCGGGCTCGCCAGGGGTGCGCGGCGTCGGCGGTTCGAGGCCTAGCTCGCGCGTGACATCGCTGAAATCGGGGTTGTCGGACGCGGACCGCCGCGGCGATGCCGACCTCGCCTCGGCTTTGGCAGCAGGCTGCGCGGGTGCTTTGGCGCCCGAGCGCGCCACATGCCCCGCGCCCACCATTGCGAAATCGACGAGGGTTTGTTTCCAGTCGACCGCCTCATTGGCCATCGCACGGGCGATGTCGGAGGCAGGCGCGCCGCTACGGCCAGAGACCCGGTCGAGACCCATCCGCGTCCCGGTCGTCGCGACTGCGCCGGCGCGATCGGCGGCCACAAATGCCGCTCCGCGCAGCCACAACGGGGCAGATTTTCCGGGAAGGGACAACACACCGCCGGTGACCTTGGCGCCGACATAGCCGGCCGCCGCGTCAAAGGCGATGCCCTTCACATCGTAACTTTCCCGCTGGCCATAGGCGATTTCCGAAGTCTGCTCCAATGCAGACTCTCCCGCCCCATACAGCGCAGCGCCGGCGGGAGTGAAAGCAATGTTGGCGGCCACCTGCCCGGCAGCCTTAAGACCCCCGAGGTCACCGACAGCGCCCGCTGTGCCGGCCAATACTAGCCCGGTCTTGTACTCGAGGTAGCTGCGGGTGGCGCCGCTGATGCGCTCTGCCGCGGCGAGCTTCTCAGCCATTGGGAAAAAGCCGGCCCGGTCGGTGCGCCAGGGGTCTTTGGACGCCCGTCGGAGTTCTCTGAACTGTCCCCTTTGCTGGTTTGATGCCCCAACGCCCGGGATCAATGTCTGCTCCCAATCGAGCGGATTCTCGCCACTGCGGGTCATCGAGATAAAGCCGACGTATTGATGCTTCTCGAAGGTACGATCGACAAACTCCCTATAATCCGCCTCGATCTCCTCATTTGCATCTGCAACTTGCGACGCCATCTGGTCCAGTGCTTTGAGCGTATTGGCGCGGATGTCGTCGGCAACAGCGTCGGGAACCACGATCATTTCGTGGCCGTGCATCAGATAATTGTAGCCAGGCTTGCCAATGATCGGTCTGATGCTGTCAACGCGACGCACCGCTTCGAGCAGCCGAGCCGGGTCGTCTCCCACGGATGGATCCGGCGTCAATGCGCGATTGATAACCTGGATATGACGTTCCGCTGACCGGCGTGTCAGGTGCTGCGTGAGTGCCGGCTCGAGGTTCGCAAGCTCTATCTGCAAGAGCTTGCGGTCCTCGGGCACCACATTCTGGCGCTGCAAGTACGCCATTATCTCGTCGTATTCCCGCTCCAGCACCGCCGGCTCGGTAGTGGCGATGCTGCTGTGTTCTCGCAGCGCACGCGGCACTGCAACCCTGCCGCTGTCGCGGGTCGGAGCGGCTGGCTTTCCGGCCGCTTTTCTCGGCCCTCGCGTGGTCTTCTTGGTCTCGGCTCCGGCCCGCTTTTCCCGCCTGGCTATCTCGCTGTGCAACTGCCCCCCGACTTCTTCGAGTCGCAGCACATCGGGAGTCGTTGCCGTCTGCCGGGAGATCCACTCGTCGATCTGATTAGCTTCGTCTTTGAGTCGCGAAGCTGGCATTGCCGTTATATCGGGCGAATGACCGAGCCAGTATTCGGGCCCGGGCTGCAATACACGCGCGAAATCCTCCTTCGGCAAGACTGCGTTAGCGGTGCCCAGCGGGGCTTGGTTCGGCGGGGTGCTGCGAGGCTGCGGGGCTGCTGAGGCCAGCACCGCGTTTGTCGTCTGGTTCCCGGCGGCGCTGGCGAACGAAGCTGTCTTGTCCCGCTTTACCAATGGCGGCGACGGGTGCTTCTGGGTGGTTTTCTGGCCGCCTGGCGCATTGACGATTTGTCCATGACGCCGGCCCATCACCAAACCTTCCACTGGGCGTTGACCGCATCCCATTGCTTGCGGTCGGGAACGAGGGCGTCGGCCGCGGCCGGATCTTGTCCGAGTTCCTGGTAACTGGCCTTCAGCTTTTGAATTGTCTCGTCCCACGCGGCGTAGGAGCCTTTCACCGCTGTGAGCGCCTTTGCCATATCGATCGACGCTCCGAGATGATCCAAATGCCAGCTGTCCATCTCCTCGCGCACATGCGAGAAGGTCGACTGCTCGCGCACCCGCAACGTCGTGCAGGTCTGGATCAGCTCCAATTGCCGGTTCAGCAGTTCGGCTTTTTTAGCCCGCTGCTCGGCCTCGGCGTCCGTCTGCTGCTCCGGCGTTGGTGGGCCGATTTCGGGTTTTGGCGCTGGGCTCGCCGCTTGCGGCGCGGCGGCGCGGCTCAGCTGGTGAACCTCGGCGCGAAGCTCGGCGCGACGATCGGCGACACGGTTGAGCATTTCGGCGAGCTTGGCCGGACTTTCGAACGCGCCGGTATGTGCGTTGGCGGCAGCGGCGAGCTTGCTGAGCTTATCATTGGCCGCGTTCAGTTCGTTGATCGCGGCCTCCTGCTGCCCCCGTTCGGCGAGCTCGCGGGCGTGGCCGACCGGATCGCCGACGATCAGGCTGTCATAAACCTGCTTCTGGTCGGAGAGCTCGTCCGGGAATTCGAAAGCGATGCCGCTTTTGCCCAGTGCGCGTTCGACGGTGCTGCCACGGCCAATGCCCCCGCCGGCTTCGAACTCGGCAATGGCGCGCGCAATCTGGTTGCGGTCGCCATTGGCTGCCAACACCTTGTTGCGCGTCTTCTGCCAGTCCGTGAAGGACCCATTGACATTGGCGTTGAAGGCGCGGGTCCAAGCCTGCGGGTCTTCGGCGAGCGCGGCGAGCTGAGCGTAGCTGTCATTGGTCAGCGCCGCGCCGGACTGCTGGACTTTCTCCTGCAGCAATTTGGTCTTGCCGGTAAGGACGCCGGTGACGGTGGTCACCGGGTTCTTGGCGAGAGAATGACCGAGATTGTCCACCGATTTGCCGATATCGCTCTCGCTGCGTCGCGTGCTGGTCTCGCCGGTCGCGGTGTTGTCCGGCCCGACATCGGCGACAAAAGTGTCTGTGGTTGCAGTCGAAGCGACTGCCTTGTCGCCGACCTTCAGCTTGGCACCGCCGCCGCTGCTGCCCTCGTAATGACGCGAGACTCCGCGCTCGTCGCGCCTTTCCTGCTCGCTCAAGCTGCCGCTCTGGGAGAGCTCAAGGCCGACACCGAGAACGCCGGCATTCACCGTGTCGGTTTCGTATTTACCCTTGCCGGCGGTTGTGGCGCCGACCAGCCCCGGCCGGCTGCCGCGCAAGCGGTCGAGCTCGTCGATCGAGCTGGTACGCGCAATCGCGTTGAAGCGTGCATCGAACTGCGCGTCATTGGGATCGAGGCTGAAGCTGACGGAGCGCAGTCGGCTCTCTGCCGCGGTATTGGCATAGCCAAAGCTGCCGACCCCTTCCGAGGCGGTCCCGCCCAAGGTGCGGCCCTGCTCGCTCGCGATCGTCAGCGTGACGACGATCTTGCCGTCTCGTTCCTCGACGCGCCGCTCGATCCTGCCGCTGCGGAAGACGCCAAGCTCGATCCCTAAGGCGCTGCCGCCCGACTTGCCGGCTCCCGCGTTGACACCACCGCCGACCGTCCCCTCGGCCGAGACCTGGGCGACATCGCCCTTAGCCAATTTCTTCGCAGCTTCGGCCGAGCCCGTGGTCGCCTTTACCTGCTGCAGCAACGCAGCGGCGGCGTCGCGACGGGGCGCCGCGAGCAGGCGGATGATCTCCAACTCCTGGTAATTGCCCACACCGCTGCCTTCGGCTGCGAGCCGGTATTTACGCGCTTCATCCGCCGACAGCTCGTGGCTGAACAGCGCCGAAAGACTGCCCGAAGCCGAAAGCGAGGCGCCGGCACGGGCGGTTTCACTCGCGTTCTCGCGACCGGCTCCGGCCCCGGCTTGAGCACCGAGGTCGACATGCAAGGTGACGCGGTAGCGCTGGGGGCTGGTGTCTGGGATTTCGATGATGTCGAGCGATACCGAGCCCTCGACATTGAGCGTCTGGCTCGTGGTTATCCCCTTGCCGCGCTCCTGGGTGGTCTGCACGCCGGCCTGCGCGCTCGCACCGGCGGTCCCGGGAGCGAGAAAGGCGCCGCCGCCCCTGGTAATTTCGGTGGAGCGCCGCATTTGGGGTGGGGATGACGCAGGCGGTTGGCTGGCTGGCGTCGCGGCCGTGCGCGGCGGCGCCCTTTTTGCCGCGGATGGAGCCTGCGCAAAGGGCTGCGCTTGCGGGTTTTGCGCTGATGCCCGCGACTGCCGCGATTTGGCGGCTTGGGCAGCCGGCGAAGCGGTTACGGTCGCGCCGCTCGCGAGTTTGCCCGCATCGGCGCGCGGCGCCGATTGCGGCGGGCGGAGTTTGGTGTGCCGCGGTGCCGGCGGCGGCACAGTGGGCGTCTTGGTCTGACCTCGCCGGCGCGGCGCAGCGGTGGCGCGGGTTGCCGGGGCGGTGGTCTTCGTCGCGGTGCCGGTCGGGGTGGCGCGTGTCCGGCGGGGTGTCTTCGCCGCATCGGCCTTGGCCGGCGGCGCTTTGCCGGCCGGTTCGGGCTTTGAACCACGTGCCCGCGAGCCCGGCAATGCCGCAGCCGGATTGCCGGAGCGCGTCTTCGGCCCCCTTGGCGCGGCTGCGGATGTTGCGGCCCGCTTTGTCTGGCGCCGGGTCGCCTTGGCATCGGTTGGTGGCCCTTTCGCGCCCGCCGCAGGGGTCGGTTGGGTCTTTCTTGCGGCCTTCTGGGCTCTCCGCTGTTTTTCCTTTCGCGCCTGACGATGCACCTCGCCGGCGGTGGGCGCGCCGCCCCCAATGATGC
Organism: Alphaproteobacteria bacterium; assembly: GCA_019244535.1. Classification (GTDB taxonomy): domain Bacteria; phylum Pseudomonadota; class Alphaproteobacteria; order ATCC43930; family CGMCC-115725; genus AP-15. Next base: position 6,302 of record JAFASL010000782.1, on the reverse strand, counting down.
CGGTCCCGGCGCGGTAGATCGGTTCGTGCTTACGCTGCAGAGCCCAGCCGCTGGCGGCCTCGGTGGTCGCATCCTTGGCCGTCGTTTTCGCCGACAGGACCGACCCGGCTTTCGGCTGGCCTCCGCCGCCCGGCTTCACGGCGTGGAATGTGTATCCGTCGACACTCTCGACGTGGTGCTCCTCGGCGAATTTGGCCAAGGCGGGCTTGCAGATTTCCGAGCAGACGACCTGGTCGCCGACGACTTCGACGCGCGAGCCCGGCGGCAGGCCGTTTGGCATCCCCTTGATCTGCCGGCGGATTTGAAGGAGGGCATTCTCTTCCGCGTGTCCCTCGGCGGTGTTCTTGCCGGCTCCCCAGGCGACGATCTTGCCGTCGGGGCCGATGATCTGGAGGATCGCGTAAGTATTTTCGCCGCGGCCGGCCGGGGCGCCCTTGCTCGCAGCCGCCTTGCCGGAGGATCCCTTAGGCGCGTCGGGGTCACGCAGCCCGGAGATCGCGAGCTTGTCATGCAGCGAGCTCGCCCTTTGCCGTAACGCGGTGACCGGGCTCGCCTCAATGGTTGCAGTGTTGCTGGCGAGCGTCTGCTTGAGCTTGTCAAGCCGCTCCTGGTCTTCGGTGCTGAGCTTGCCCTGCTTTCGAGCACTGCGGTCAAGCTTGGCGATTTCGGTCTTTAGTTTCTTATTCTGGTCGTGGAATGCATCGATGGCCGGGGCATCGGGATGCGTTTGGAGCTGCTTCTTCAGCGCGTCGTAATCGTTCTGTAGGCGCTCGCGATCCCACACCGACGCGCCGGCGTCAAAACCGCGCATCGCCAGCGTCTTATTGAACATGTCTTCGTGCGTCATTGCGGGCTGTTTGGATACGGCATCCGCGTGCCGCTTGATTTCGTCTTCACTCTGCTTCTGGGTCGCCGCGCGCACCGCATCGCGGTACTTATCGATGTCGACAACGGGGGGTTTAGGTTTGATTGCAGCAGGATCCTCGCCGCGCTTCCGCGCCTCCTCGCGCTGTCTCAACAGTTCCTGGCGTTGCTCTCGCAGTGCGTGGCCGTCACGCAGCGTGGGGTCGACCGCGTCGGCTTTCGGTGGCGGATTGGTAGTCGCTGTTGTCGTGTCGCGCTTTGGCGGCGGGCCGGGTTTGCGCCGCGCCTCCTCTTCGGTCTGCTGATCGAGCTTGGTCCAGGTCGACAGCGCCTTGTCGATCTCGTCTTCGTCGGTCTCACGGGCGATCCCGATCCCGGCGGCGCCGTTGACTGCGACCGGCCCCGCGCCGGTCGCTACCGAAAGCGCGGCCTGATCTGCGGCGAGTTCGAGCGCGCTGCCCTGCCGCAACTCGGGGAGACCACCGCCGCGCCGCTGCTGAACCACATGGGCGAGTTCGTGCGCGAGCAGGCGGCGCCCTTCAAAGGTTTCGGGGGCGAAACGGCGGACACCAAAGACAATGTTCTCGCCTAGCGTGTAGGCTTTGGCATGGAGAGCTGCGGCGGCATCTGCAGCCCGGCCGTCGGCATGAATGCGCACGCCCTCGAAATCCTCGCCGAACCTGGTCTCCAGCTCGCCGCGCAGTTGATCCGGGAGCGGCTCTCCGCCAGTGGAACCAGGGTTGCGCAGGGCCGCCAAAGTGCTGACTGCCGTATTGCCGGCAATACGCTGGAGCTGCTCGACCGGATCGGCCATAGAGGTGTCGATGCCGGCGATGCGGCCCTCCGTCCGATCGTCACGCGCCGTGGCCCGTTCGGCTCTCGTCCCAGCCGCCGGGGTGGCCGACTTGCTCGGCGCCGCGGGCATCACGAATTTCCCTCGATGATGGCGGTCTCGAGGGTGCTCGGCACCTTGCCCATTTTCTGGAACTCGCGCCGCGCCGCGCGCAGCAGGTGCGCCCGCGTCACTACTCCGCCATCGGCGGCAGCGTAATAGGCCGCCGCAAGCGCGGTATTCTTGATGTTGCCGCCGCTCATCTTGAGCTCGCGCGCGAGTCCGAGGGCGTCGACATCGGGGGCCACCGGCAGTTCGCTGGGCCAGATCTCCGACCAGATGCGGTGCCGCTCGTGCTCGTCCGGAAACGGGAAGTGGACCGTGAAGGCCAGACGGCGGGTGAAGGCGTCGTCGAGGTTCTGGCGCAGATTGGTTGCGAGGATCGCCAGCCCCTCGAATTCCTCCATCTTCTGCAGCAGGTAGGAGATTTCGAGATTGGCGTAGCGGTCGTGAGAATCGCGTACTTCGGACCGCTTGCCGAACAGCGCGTCCGCCTCGTCGAAAAACAGAACGCAATTGGCGTCCTGCGCGGCGGTGAACAGCCGATCGAGGTTCTTTTCGGTCTCGCCGATATATTTACTGACGACGGTGGCCAGGTCGATCTTGTAAAGAAAAAGACCGAGCTCGTACGCAATGATCTCAGCTGCCAATGTTTTGCCGGTGCCGGAAGGGCCGGAAAAGAGCGCGGTGACCCCCTTGCCGAGACTGAGCCGGCGGGCAAAGCCCCAGTCGCGCAGAACCTGGCGATGACTGGCGATGCGCGCGCAGATCTCGCGCAACTGATCGAACGATTCCTGCGGCAGGACGATGTCCGACCAGCTGCGCTTTGGCTCGATCCGGCGGGCCAAAGTCGCCAGTTCCTGACCACCCTGCAGGCGGGCGGCGAGGAAGAAGTCTTCAAGGGTCGGCCGAGTGTCGCCGCCGCCCGAAACGGCCTCGCGCCAGCGGGCACGGTTGACCGCCGCGAGCGCAGCCTCGCCAGCCTGGGCTGGAGTGAGGCGAAAGCGTTCTGCGAGCACCGCCAGCTCGTCTTCGGGAACCGTGATGCCCGCATTGTCCAAGGCCCGGGTCCAGCTCGCCCGCTGGACACCCGGCGCGGTCACGTCGAAGGCGAGCGGGATGATTCCGGTAGCGTCGAGTTCGGCGGCACTCCAGGTGCTGTGCCCAGACAGCACGGTCACCCCGGGATCAGCCGATATTAGGCCCAGCAAGGCCGAGAACTGCGCCCCGTCCTCGCGCAGCCCGTCAACACCCGTCAAATAAAGGACGCCTCCCTTCAGCCACACCTCGCGGAAGGTCAGCCGCAGCCGCTCGCCGATGTCGCTCAGCTGTCGCAACGCCCCAAGATCGGCGGTGACGAGCCGCGCGCCGAGGCGGGCGGCGATCGCGTCGGCGAGGTGTCCTTTGCCGACGCCGGAGGGCCCCTGCAGGTAGAAGCGCAACGGTCGCCGCTCCTCGCGTGCGGACGCCAACAATGCCGGCAATGCCTTGTGCCATTCCGGCGCGATCGGCAGTCCGCCGAAGTCTCTGGTTGCAGCCGAGACTTTGCAGAACCCGACCAGCCGGCTGTCGAGCTGGCCGTGACGCAACAAGACCGCGGCGATCTGGTAGTCGAGCTGTACCGGCGCGGAAAGGAGTGGTGCCTCCGGGTTGCGGGCTACCGTGATCAGCCGGTTTTGGACGAGTGGCGCGCCGGAGCCGAATTCGCCGAGCCATAGAGCCCGGCGGGTGCGGTCGGGGCACAGTAGTCGCAGCAGCAGGTCGACGGTCGGCCGCCGCTTGCCGACATCATCCTGCAGATAGGCGAACAGCCGCTCGTAGCGAAGATCGAGCTCGGGTGCAAAGGCGATGACCAGCGCAGCCGCCTGGAAGGCGGTCAATGCAAACTCGCCGACCAGCCAGCGGAATACCGAGTCGTCCAACGCTGCGTTCACGGCACGGGTCATCACGCTGGTCAGCCCGGCGGAAATCGGCTCGGGCTCGGCATCCGCCGCGCCAAGCCAGCGCTCGACTTCCTCAGGGCCGATATGCAGCCCGCGAAACGGGTCGGCGCCTTGCACGGCGTGCCATCTCGCGACGCCGTTTGCCAGCAGTTCATCGACGCAGCGAATTGCGGCCAGCATTGCCGGCTCGGCCGGACGTGTCGCGCTGCGGCGATTGCCGGAGGTTGTGACGCGTTTTTGTCGGCGCGCGCTCACGGCCCCCGCCTTCGATCGGGTTCCTGGGCGGAACCCCGGATCGCAGCGACCAGCGCGATTGGGGAAACCTCGTTGAGCACGGCGCGGTCAAGGCGCAATTCGTACAGAGCGCCGCTGTGGCCGTCGGGAGCGATCGTGATGATCTTCATCCGCGGAGACCGGCAAAGGACGCGCAGCGCATCCCGCCTCTGCAATCGGCGACCCAGGACCAAAACGTCGGCTGCGGCTTTGCTCGCAGCGAGCGCTAGCCCGGCGATGCCGACAACGTCGCCGACCAGCTCGAAATCGGTCTGCGAAACGATGACGGCGGTGAGAATATCGGCGAGCATCCTGGGCATTCCGGCAAGCAAAACCCGCACTGTGCGCGCGCGGCTCGTCCTGTTGGGCTCGGCGCCCCGTTTTGTGCGGTCGCTGAAATCATCGGACATCGAGCGGGAGTAATGTCGCGGACCCAGGTGCTCGGGTGAACGGACCGCTTGGTCCGGCAAAAGACCCAGGGCCTCGGCCCAGATGATCTGATCAAGCGATCCGGTTGAGAGGACCCGCCGGGCACGCCGTTTGGTCTATCGGCCGCGGTAGACGGCGAGCCGGCGCGCGGATGACGCGAGACCGCAAGCGGATGGCGGTCTAGACCATTCGGTCCAGGGCGGGGGTGACCGGCTGGGAGCGCACTCCCTGATGGGGAGGCGAACCGGTGCGGGCTAACTGAGCGTAACCGGGATGCGCGGCCGCCGCGCGGCCGCCGCCAGGGGCGCGGCGGCGGCACGAAGCCAGGCCGCCGCCTCCCCGCGGCGTTGTACCTGGAGCTTTTCCAGGATGTTGTGTACGTGGTTCTTGACGGTGGCATTGCTGATCCGCAATGCCCGCCCGATCTCCTTGTTCGACTTCCCCTCGCTGACGAGACCGAGGATCTGACGCTCGCGCTGAGTGAGCATCTGCGGCTCGATCGAACCGGCGAGCCGGGCGGACAGCGTGCCGATGCGGCGGGACAACAGGTGGGCGATCCGCGGCGAGCAATAAAGTTCGTCGCGCAGAGCGAATTCGATTGCGCTGATCAGGTCCGAGGCCGATCCGTTGGGGGCCACATAGCCGGCGATGCCGGCCTCGGCACAGGCGAGGACGACATCAGCGACTTCGCTGACAGCAAAGGCGATGATCTTCGTGATCGGCAGTCGCGAGCTTAATGTATTTGCCGTAGCGAAGGCTTCGGCGGCGCCGACATCGAGGATGACGATCTCCGGGTTGAGCTCGACCAGATAGGTAAGGGTACGGACAGAGCAGTCATCGGCGCCGATCACGTCGAACGCATCCTGACGCGAGAGGCTCCACAAAAGGCCCTCGCGGTACAAGCGGACATCGCTCAACAGGAAGATTCGCGGCCGGCTTCGTGCTGACTGTCTCCCGGCAGCGCAGAGCGCCGACGGTCCGATCTCGGCGTCAAGGTACCCACTCGACATGTCTCCCTCGGATCTCGAGTGATGGCCGACAATCCTTACGTCTAACTCTTCTTATCCCCCATGGGCTGTTCTCTTTAGTGTTAACTACCTCACTAAGGCGTCTTCATGGCGATGCGGCTCAAGGGGAAGGTGAGGGGGGCAGCATGAGTCATTCCGGAACCGCGCTCAAGCGGTGCAGTGTTCCGGAAATATTCTATCCTACGGTGCGCCCAGGCGGTACGCGGCGGCAAATGCGGCGTCGAAACCGGATATGCTCGCGCCCTTATGAACTAGGCTTGCATCAGGGTTGGAGCGCAACAGCCGAGATCGGCTCTTTGATTGGAACCCGTTCCTCTTGGCGGGCTCCTTGATGCGGAAACACGCGACATAAAGGGCGGGCAAGAACAGCAAGGTCAGTAGGGTGGCGACAAAAAGGCCGCCGATGATCGCGTAGGCCATCGGCCCCCAGAATACCTCGGACGCGATCGGGATCATGCCGAGCGAGGCGGCGGCCGCGGTCAATACGATCGGCCGGAAGCGGTGCGTCGTCGCGTCGACCACGGCGTCCCAGGGGTGCAAGCCCTTGGCCATATCCATATCGATCTGGTCGATCAGGATCACCGAATTGCGGATGATCATGCCGCTAAGCGCGATTATCCCGAGGATCGCGACAAACCCCATCGGCGTGCCCGTTGGCAACAGAGCTGCAACAACGCCTATCAAACCCAAGGGTGCGACGCTGATTATCAGGAACATCTTCTGGAGGCTTTGCAGCTGCACCATCAAGATGATCAGCATCAGCATGATCATCATGGGAAAGACGGCCACGATCGAGCTGAGCCCCTTGGCGCTCTCCTCGATCGTGCCGCCGGCCTCTATGGTGTAGCCCTCCGGCAATTTTTCCGCCAATTG
>JAFASL010000351.1 GCA_019244535.1 Alphaproteobacteria bacterium | reverse complement strand
GCCGATCTCGCCGATCATGACGATCGCCTCGGTCTCGTCATCGGCGAGAAACATTTCCAGGACGTCGACGAAGTTGGTGCCGTTGACCGGATCGCCGCCGATGCCGACGCAGGTCGACTGGCCCAAGCCGACCGCGGTCGTCTGTGCCACCGCCTCGTAAGTCAGTGTGCCGGAGCGCGACACGATGCCGATTTTTCCGCGGCGATGGATGTGGCCGGGCATGATACCGATCTTGCATTCATCGGGGGTGATGACACCCGGGCAGTTAGGCCCGATCAGCCGCGAGCGGCCGCCACTGAGGCTGCGCTTCACGCTGACCATGTCAAGGACGGGAATGCCTTCCGTTATACAAATGATCAGCGGAATCCCGGCGTCGGCCGCTTCGAGGATCGCATCGGCGGCGAAAGGCGGCGGGACGTAGATCACGCTCGCATCGCAGCCGGTAGCGTCGCGCGCCTCGTGCACGGTGTTGAAGACGGGCAGGTCGAGGTGGCGGGTGCCGCCCTTCCCCGGGGTCACACCGCCGACCATCTTCGTGCCGTAGGCGATCGCCTGCTCGGAATGAAAGGTGCCCTGCGCGCCGGTGAATCCCTGGCAGAGCACCTTGGTCGAGGCGTCGACGAGGATCGACATCAGGCGGCCTCCTTGACCGCCGCCACGACCTTTTGTGCGGCGTCGGCGAGATTTTCGGCGGCGAGGATCGGCAGACCCGACTGTTGCAATATTTTCTTGCCGAGATCGACGTTGGTGCCTTCTAGGCGGACGACGAGCGGCACGTGCAGATTGACCTCCCGCGCCGCTGCGACCACCCCCTCGGCGATGACATCGCAGCGCATGATCCCGCCGAAGATGTTGACCAGCATCCCTTCGACGTTGGGGTCGCTGAGGATCAGCTTGAAGGCGGTTGCGACCCGATCGCGCGTCGCGCCCCCACCGACATCGAGAAAATTCGCCGGGTTGCCGCCGTGAAGCTTGATGATGTCCATCGTCGCCATCGCGAGGCCGGCGCCGTTGACCATGCAGCCGATATTGCCGTCGAGCTTGACGTAATTGAGCGCGTGCTTGCCGGCTTCGAGCTCGGTCGGGTCCTCCTCGTCCTCGTCCCGCAGGGCCTCGATGTCGGGATGGCGGAACAGCGCGTTGTCGTCGAACCCCATTTTGGCGTCGAGCGCGACGAGCTGCCCCGGGCCGGTCACCACCAACGGATTGATCTCGACCACGGAAGCATCGAGCTCGCAAAACGCCTTGTAGAGCGCCGTGATAAATTTGACCGCGACGCCAATTTGTGAGCCTTCGAGCCCCAGACCGTAGGCGATATTGCGGGCGTGGAAGGGTTCGATCCCGCTCGCCGGATCGACCGCCACCTTGAGGATCTTCTCCGGCGAGCGCGCCGCGACCTCCTCGATCTCGACGCCGCCCTCGGTCGAGCCGATCAACGTCACCCGCCCGGTGTCGCGGTCGATCAACAGGCCGAGATAGAGCTCACGGGCAATGTCGCAGCCCTCCTCGACATAGACCCGCTTGACCTCACGCCCCGCGGATCCGGTCTGATGCGTGACCAGGTTCTTGCCCAGCAGCGAGCGCGCCGCCGCCGCGACCTCTTCCTCCGAACGGCAGAGCTTGACCCCGCCGGCCTTGCCGCGGCCGCCGGCATGGATCTGCGCCTTCACCACCCAGGCCGACCCGCCGTGGCGGCGCGCCGCCTCGACCGCCTCCGCTGCGGTGTAAGCCACATGTCCGCGCGGTACCACGACGCCGAATTTTGCGAGCAGCTCTTTCGCCTGATATTCGTGGATGTTCATCGGCCTAGCCCAGAACGTTCATCTGCTTGACGACGCCGATCAGCTCGCGGACCGCCCCGACCGATTTGTCGAACGCCGCCGTTTCCTCGCTGTTCAGCGAGATCTCCACGATGCGCTCGACGCCGCCCGCGCCGATCACGACCGGGACGCCGACGTATAGGTCCTTCACCCCATACTGGCCGTCGAGCCACGCCGCGCAGGGCAGGACGCGCTTCTTGTCGCGCAGGTAAGCCTCGGCCATCTGGATTGCCGAGCTGGCCGGCGCGTAGAAGGCCGATCCGGTCTTCAATAGCCCAACGATCTCGCCGCCGCCGTCGCGGGTGCGTTGGACGATCTTTTCGAGCCGCTCCTGCGTCGTCCATCCCATCTTGACGAGGTCCGGCAAGGGGATGCCGGCAACCGTCGAATAGCGCACGAGCGGCACCATTGTGTCGCCATGGCCGCCGAGGACGAAGGCGGTGACGTCCTCGACCGACACCCCGAATTCCTGCGCGAGGAAATAGCGGAACCGGGCGCTGTCGAGGATCCCGGCCATCCCGACGACGCGCTGCGGCGGCAATCCGCAGGCCTCGCACATGACCCAGACCATCACGTCGAGCGGGTTGGTGATCGTGATGACGAACGCCTCGGGGCAGTGCTTTTTGATCGCCTCGCCAACTGTTTTGACGATGCCGGCATTGACCCCGATAAGGTCATCGCGGCTCATGCCCGGCTTGCGAGGGATGCCGGCGGTAACGATGACGACATCCGCGCCAGCGATTGCGGCATAGTCGTTGGAGCCGCCGATGACCGCATCATAGCCTTCGATCGCCGACCCCTGAACGATGTCGAGCGCCTTACCCTGCGGCACACCCTCGACGACATCGACGAGAGTGACATCGCCGAGCTCCTTGAGGCCGGCGAGGAGCGCCAAGGTGCCGCCGATCTGCCCGGCGCCGATCAGCGCGATCTTGTTGCGTATCATGCGAATGCCCCTCAGTCGGATCAACCCAGGCCAGAGTCATTGCGAGCGCCAGCGAAGCAATCCCGGTCGATCTGGACCTGGCCGAGCGCGCTTGCTTCGCCGCTCCGCTCCTCGCAATGACAACCAGCTAAGCTCAAGTCTTCAGATGCTTGTCGAAGAACGCCACAGCGTCTTGCCACAGCTCGGCTGCCGGCCCTTCGCGGTAGCTCGGACGGTAATCGGCGAGGAAGGCGTGCCCGGCGTTCCTGTAAACTTTGATTGTGACGTCCTTGCCGGCGCGCTGAGCGCGGCTGCGTAGCTCTTCGGACTGCGCCACGGTCGGGTTCTGGTCTTCCTCGCCGAACACGGCGAAGAGCGGGCAATGCAGCCGGTCAACCATGTCGAGGATTGGACTCGGCCGCGCGGGGGTCGTTTTGGCATCCGGTGTGGCGCGATCAATAAAGCCGCCCCAGCAATCAACCGCGGCGTCAAGCTTGCTGCTGCCGCAGGCGAAGAGCAACGTCTGCCGTCCACCTGAGCAGAAGCCGATGGCGCCGATTTTCGCGCTCGCCCCGGAGAGGCCGCGTAGGTGATCGGCCGCCGCCTCGAGGTCCTGTACCGCCTCGGCATCTGATTTGCCGAACATGACCGGGAAAACGGTATTGATGTCGTTCGGGTCGGAAGGTCCGCCCTTGCGCGCGTAGAGATCGGGCGCCAGTGCGTTGTAGCCGATATTGGCAAAGCGCCTGGCGATATCGCGGATGTGCTCGACGAGCCCGAAGGCTTCGTGGATGACGACGATGCCGGGATAGCGTCCAGCCTGACTCGGCTGGGCGAGATAACCCTTGATGGCATCGCTGCCGCTCTTGAGCTCGATGTTCTCGCCGCGCACGCGGCTGGGATCGGTCACTGCACCCGGGATACCCGCCATGCGATCCTCCTCGAAATGGGAGCGGCAGGTTAACACCAATTCTCGGACCGGGTGAAGGCGGCGCTCGCTGCTCCGCCATGGATGCTGCTATGATCTGCGCACCACTACCCGGAGGAGGGTCAGCATGACGATCGAGCAGACCGCATTAAAGGAGAAGCCAGCCCAAGCCCAGCCGGCGATGAAACTCGCGGTGACGAGCGCGAAGGCGCCGGAGTTCGTGAAGGGCCGGCGGGATTTCTTCAAGTACCGCGACCTCGGCGTCACAAAGGCGACCGACGGGTGGATGCGGGCGCAGGTGACGTCCGCCGTCACCGGGATGACCCAGCCGACCGGATGGCACTACCATGTGTGCGAGGGGCAATTTGTCTACACGTTGAAGGGTTGGGTCGAGCTCGAATTCGAGGACGGCACGAATTGCCGGCTGGAGGCCGGCGACTCGGTCTTCATCCCGGGCGGCATGCTTCACCAAGAGAACCGTACTTCGGACGACCTCGAAATCCTCGAAGTTTCCATACCGGCGGATATGGGGACCGTCGCCGTAGACCCGCCGGCAAAACGCACGAATGCCGCGTAACGCCGGTCGCAATAGTCATTGCGAGCGCAGCGAAGCAATCTCGGGCCGCGCTGAACTCTGGCCGGTCGAGCTTGCTTCGTCGCTGCGCTCCTCGCAACGACAGCCCATTCTGGTTGAAACCTTCCTGCCGCCGCAAAGCGCTTGCAGCTGGCCGCGGATCACCTATCATCCGCGGCAGCGCGGGTGTAGCTCAATGGCAGAGCAGAAGCTTCCCAAGCTTACGACGAGGGTTCGATTCCCTTCACCCGCTCCAATGTTTTCAAAGGGTTATTGGGGCATTTGCCCTCCGGGGAGGGCTGATTTGGGACGCAAAATTGACTAAAAATCAGGCAATTTTTGTAAGCTGTAAAAGCTTACGACGTGAATCGGGAAAGACCTAACCTCGTCCCTCTTCCCGCCTGAGCCGGTCGAGGCAAGCGGCGACGACCCATTCTTAGGGGGTCGCCGCCATAATGCTTGCAAATAACATGACATTAGTGTATTGTTGGCCAAAGGGGAGGATCGAATATGGTTTGGTGGATTCAGCCTTTAGAAATAGCTGGTGCGGACGGTGAAGGAACCGGACGCTGGCGATTGACCGCGAAGAGCGATGAAGGCGGTGGCGGTCCTTATGGAGATACTAGCCACGATCACGCTTCTGCGGAGGAAGCCGATGCCTGCGATCAATGCGACCCGATTTCCGTCAAGAAAACGTATGGCCGAGGATTCCGCAAGCCGCGAAAAAGCAGATTATGAGCGGCTTAAAGCCAAATATGATCCGCCTGCCAACGCGCAGGCGGGGAAATGAATATGCGGGACGGGATCAAAATCATCGAAAGCCCTCTGGCGACCGAAGAGGCTTATAACTTCCCGTTATTGAAGAACAGATCAAAGCGTCTGCACAAAAAGCTGCTTAAACGGTACTGAACACAAATTTTCCGTAGGCCGTGCGCTTACGTGATCTCGGGAACCTATATGCGCATCCCGAATTGATAAACGAAATGGAAAGCGATAGCCGAATTGTACAACGAACGGGATTTGTTCGCTGTAAGCAACAGTACATAAGCGGGCGCGCTACAGAGTCTTCACATCTACACGAATTCCTTGATGCGCCATTTCCTTAACTAGAGATACCTTTGCTTCCTCAACATTGTCCTTAAACGACATGTAAAGGAGGCCTTGGATGTCCGACGGCCTTTCCATCTTTACATCGCTCTTCATTAGTATTGCCACGCGACGCCGACCTAAATGCGCAAGCATCATTCCAAGCTCTAAACTACATTCTGTCTGGCTCGAAAGGCTTTTTCGTTGGGTTTTTCTTTATCATGACCTTCATCATCTGGCGTGACTAGAACAACTGCAAAGTGTGCTTCTTGTCTAAAATGATCTAGTTTCTCGATGATTGTCTGTCCCTCGGAGGGCAACTGATCCAAAATCAACGGTTCAAGTTGCCAGCGCCGCAACATGGCGTCTAGCTGGGTACGCGCTCCTACATCGTGCCCGTATACGACGAACACTTTT
>JAFASL010000335.1 GCA_019244535.1 Alphaproteobacteria bacterium | reverse complement strand
CAGGGCGCCTTTGGCCTTTGCGGCGTCGCGCGCCGCGACGACAACACTGGCGCCCGCCGCGGCGAGGCCGCGCGCCATGCCGAGCCCGATCCCGCCATTGCCGCCCGTGACGATGGCGACGCGTCCGGTTAGATCGAACATGGTCATTAGAAATCTCCGACAAGAGCCCGGCGATCTGCACGCCATGATGGCGCTCCTCAAGGCGCTTTGGAAGGTGCGCCCGCCGGGGAAGCCGGAAGCACCGGGTGCGCGCCTCCTCCGCCGCTGGCGCGAAAAGCGCCTGCTGGCGCGGCTCGAACGGGAGTGGCCCGGGGGCTTGGTGTTGCACCGCACTGGCGATCTGGTCCACGTCCCAAGCCCGCTCGATGCTCGCGGCCGCCATGCCCTGCTGCACCCCCCCCAGGTGCATCCAGCGGTTCTCGGCTTCCTGCGGCCCGGATCGGTCGTGATCGACGTCGGCGCCCATCTCGGCGAGTGGGCGGTGCCGTTGGCCCGAAAGGTCGGGGAAGCTGGTCGAGTGCTGGCGATCGAGCCGGCACCCCGCGCCGCGGCGGCGCTCGAGACGACGCTGGTTGCCAATGCTCTTCACCAGGCCGAACCCGTCCGATGCGCGGTCGGCGACCATGACGGCGTTGCCGAGTTCGCTGTGCCGATCGTGACTTCGGCACGGATCGATAGCGGCACGGCGCGGATTGGTCCGGCCTGCGCAGGCCACGAAGCTCTGCAGGTCCCGTTGCGCCGCCTCGATTCTCTTGCTGACGAGTACGATCTCGCCGCGCTCGACCTGATCAAGATCGATACCGAGGGTCACGAGCGCCGCGTTCTCGACGGCGCCGCCGACATTCTCCGCCGGCATCGCCCGGTGCTCGTCATCGAGACCGGGCACGAGGCCGATGGTGACCGCAGCGCGATCCGCGACCGGCTGGCCGGGCTCGGCTATCGCATGCTCGGCATTCTGCTCGATTACGGAATGGCGTCGGCTGATTGGCCCGCTTACGTCGCCATCGCGTCGCCGTTTCGCGCAGGCGACGCGCACAACGTGCTGATCGTCCCAGAGCGGGCTATTAGAGGAGTCTCTGAAGGAGAGCTTGAGCTGCCGCCGGGGCGCGGATCTTCGCACCATTGATAAAGTAGACGAAGCAATCGTGCCCGTTCTCCGCGGAATGCCGGCAGAAACGCCCAGCCCAGGCCGCTAGCTCGTCCGAGGTATAGCCAGTCGGCTCGCCCTCACGACAGCGCCGCAGCCGAGCGTAGACAAAATCGCCGGTAATCGCCTCTAAAGCCTCGTAGTTATCGTCGTCGACCATTGCGACCGCGACCCGGTGCCGGCGCAGCAGCTCGGCGAATGACGGAGAGGAAAAGCTGCGGTGGCGTACTTCGACGACGTGCCGTATCGCCCGGCCGTCGAGCTGCCGCGGCAACAATTCGAGAAACGCGGTGAAACTGGCCTCGTCGAACGCCATCCTGGGCGCGAACTGCCACAGCACCGGTCCCAGCTTGTCACGCAGCTCCAGGACGCCGGTCGTAAAGAAGCGGTCGATCGAAGGGCCGGCCGTCGCCAGATCCGAGCGATGCGTAACAAAACGCGGGCCCTTTAGCGAAAAAACGAAATCCTCCGGCGTCTCGTCGTGCCAGCGGCGGAAGCTTGCCGGCTTTTGCGACCCGTAGAAGGTGCCGTTGATCTCGATCGCGGTAACCTGGCGGCTTGCATGAGCGAGTTCTTGCACTTGCGGCAGGCCGGGTGGATAGAAGACGCCACGCCAGGGCGGGAATACCCAGCCCCCGATCCCCACCCGGATTTTCCCCGTGGAGCTCATTAGAACCCCGAGTTGAGACCAATGCGATTGGGGTTCAAACCCGCGGGATCGCCGACGACCACAAAAGTCAGCCCGTCAGGGTCGAGCGGGCCATGGGACAGCTTCTTTGCCCGGTCGACAGTCACAGCGCCGAGCAGGGCTCGACGGCCGAGATAGTCGCTGCCCAGGTTTTCCGCCTGAATCTCGTCGGTCCTTGCTTTCCTCCCGCGGCTAGCCGCGAGAGGCAGCGGCCGCAGTTCGTCAATAGACGCCCTTGAGCGGGGTAGTTTCATGTTTCTCGACTGGGGCAGGTTGGTCTCCGCCGCTCGGCTGGTAGCCCAACAGCTTGCTCGACAAGCTCTGATCACCGACCATTGCATTCGGATCCGGCGCCTGACCGCTGCGCGCGCCAATGTCGGGAAGCCCATCCTCAGCTCGGCGCAGCCGGAAGTCAGGCGCCTGCTTACCCGGTTCGCCTGGTCCCGCCTGCTCAATGGTTTGGCGCGCTTGCTGACCGGAACTCTTCTCCTGGGGCCGCTCGGCACCGGGCTGCGGCGGCCGCAGGTTGAAATCCGGCGGCATCGTCAAAGGCGCACGCGACTCGACTGCAAACTCGTCGGGCGGTGTTCTTTCCAGCCCGATCGCCTTCTTCAGGTCGGTGCAACCGGCGGTCAGCAATGCGCCCGCCAAGCAGCAAATCGGCAACGCTAGAAGCGCCTTGGGCGCTCGAACCTTGTACTTGCAAGACATGGCACAAATCCCTCCCCACGCCGTTTTTTAGTGCGGTTCCCGCCTATTACGCAAGCCGCAGGGTAACCTGCGCTGGCGGAGCACACCCGTCTTCAGGTAAACGATTGCCGAAGACGAATCAGCGGAGCGATGCGCCTGATGCAAACGCAGCTTGTCGGCTCCCGACCGGTCGACGGATCGCAGAGCCTCCCCCGGTCCGATACTCTCGCCGCGGCGCTCTTGGCCGCACTCCTCGGCGGCTTTGTCGTTTGGGCGGTCGGCTTTTCGCCGATAGAGGTTGCCCACAACGCTGCTCACGACACCCGCCACTCGGTCGGCTTTCCCTGCCATTGAGCGCGCATGACCGCCTTTCGGCGATTGGTCTTCGCATCACTTTTTGCCGGCTTGTTGTCGGGCGTTTTTGCTGCGGTGGCGCATCAGCTCGGCACGGTGCCGCTGATCCTGCAGGCTGAAACGTATGAAAAGCCAGCCGCGCGCGGCATGGCGCCACATGAACACACTACCGCGTGGGAACCGCAAAACGGCGCCGAGCGGACCGTCTACACGTTGCTTGCAGATATCCTGACGGGAATCGGCTTTGCGCTTCTGCTGAATGCCGGGCTGACTCTGCGCCGTAGCGCGGCCGGTTGGCGGCAAGGGCTCTTATGGGGTTTAGCGGGTTTCGCGACATTCACGATCGCGCCGAGCCTCGGATTGCCGCCGCAACTGCCCGGGAGTGAAACCGCGCCGCTCCTCGATCGGCAGCTTTGGTGGCTCGGTACTGTTGCTGCGACCGGCATCGCGATTGCGCTGATCGCCTTCACGACCCGGTTGCATTGGACGATCCTGGCCGCTTGCCTGATCGTACTGCCTCATATCATCGGCGCACCCGAGCCCGACGAGCGCGTAGCCGCGGTGCCCGCCGATCTCGCTCATCACTTCGTCGTCGCCGCCACGATCGTGAATTTTCTCTTTTGGCTGATCCTTGGAGCATCGACGGGCTATTTCCACGAGCGGTTGCAGCCAAGGCTCGATGGGGCGGCGCGTGCTGCCGCCTGATGTGGCGGGAAACGTCGCCCTGAGACTTGCGCTTGCTCTTTCCCTCGCGGTGTTGGTGGCCGATATCGCGGCTAGCAATGCGCAGGAACTTCCTTCGGGCGGAGGACCGCTGCCGTCGCTGCGGCGCGGCGCCAACGGCCAGATCGAGGTGATCCCGGCAGAGACCGCGACGCGATCACCAAGCAGCAAGCGCACCGGAACTCCCGCTCCCGCGGCGCCGAGAACCAGCTCGCCCAGAGTGGGTGGTGACGTTGCCGCGCCCAAGCTGCGGGCTCCCGTCCGGGTGCTCTTACCGGCAGGCCCGCAGCTGGTCATCACGGTAAGTCCGAACGCGCCTAGTGTACCGGACACGACGCGCCGCGGCGCCGTCGTGGCGAGTTATTCGGTCAAGATGAGTGACAATTCGCCATTCGCCGGCACGGTGAGGTTCGGCCCGCCGTACTACGACAGCAAGGGGAAATTCGCGCTCCGCGACAACAAGATAATTGTCAACCCGAACGGTCCTGGAATCGGACCAAATCGGGCCACTGTTACCGATCACGTCACGTTGGAGGCAATTCCAGAGAACCAGCTGGCACGTTAGCAGCCCTAATCGATCCGCCTCTGCCGGGCTTGGACGGATTGGGGCTCGCGGCGCAACAGACCCTCGAACAGCATTACCCCGACACCGACGCAAATCGCGCTGTCTGCGAGGTTGAAGGCCGGCCAGTGCAAGCCTCGATAGTGAAAATCCAGAAAGTCGACGACAGCACCGAGGCGCAGCCGGTCGATGACGTTGCCAACGGCGCCGCCGATGATCAGTCCGATTCCGACGGCGAGGAGCGGGCTGGCGGCGCGGCTCAGCCAGTAGATCAAAACCGCGACGACTGCCGCCGCCACGAGTGAAAAGCCGAGCGCGTTCAGCCCGGCGCCGCCGTTGAGCAGTCCAAAGCTGATGCCGCGATTATAAGTCAGCGCCAGGTTGAAGAATGACGTCACCGTCTCGGGGTCGCCAAAGACGCGCTCGCCAAAAAACGCAAGAATTGCAGCCTTGCTGAGCTGGTCGAAAATGACGACCATCGCCGCTATGCCAAGGCCGCGCGCCAGCATCACCCGTTCGCCGCAACGAGCGCGAAACCGGCGCGGTCGACGACTTCGGCGCATCGGACGCAGAGGTCTGCATGACCCGGCACTCGGCCCACTTCGGGCAACACTCTCCAGCAGCGTTCGCAGCGTTGCCCTGGGGCCGGCGAGATCCGGACACCGACATCCGCAACTTCTGGAAGCGTAAAGGCGTCATCGGGAACGGGTGCGGAGTGCACTGTTCCCGCCGATGCGATGCACAGCTCGGCAACGCCGACATCGCGAAGTTGCCCGGCCAGCACATCGGGGACGAACAGCTCGACGGCGGCCTGCAAGCTTGACCCTATGCGTTTTGCTCCGCGCTCGAGTTCGAGCGCGCCGGTGACGACACGGCGAAGGTCCCGGAACACAGTCCAACGTCTGCCGAGCGCATCATCGCGCCAACCGGCTGGGACCTGTGCGAAGAGCTCGAGATGGACACTCCGTTCCGGGGTGTCCCCGTGCCGCGCGAGCCACGCCTCTTCCGCCGTGAAACAAATCACCGGGGCGAGCCAGCGAACCAGGTTATCGAAGCATCGGTCCAGCACGGTCCTCACCGCACGCCGCCGAAAGTCCTCCGGCGCATCGCAATAGAGCCGGTCCTTGCGGATATCGAAATAGAAGGCCGAAAGGTCGACAGCGCAGAAATTATGCAGTGCTGCGAACATACCGTGGAAATCGAACGCTTCGATGGAGCGGCGAACGAGCTCGTCGAGCTCCGCCAAGCGGTGCAAAACCCAGCGTTCGAGCTCGGGCATCGCTTCGATGCCGACCGCCTCGGCTTCGGTATAGCCGTCGAGCGCTCCCAAAAGGTACCGCAGTGTGTTGCGCAATCGGCGGTAGACGTCGGTGTGGCGCTTGAGGATCTCGGGGCCGAACCGGACATCCTCGGTATAGTCTGACCCGACTACCCAAAGCCGCAGGATGTCGGCCCCGCTCTGCTCGATGATCTCCTGCGGCGGGATCACGTTGCCGAGCGACTTCGACATCTTCCGCCCGTCTTCGTCGAGCGTAAAGCCGTGCGTCAGCACGGCCTGGTAGGGTGCTCGGCCGCGCGTCCCGCAGGCCTCGACCAGCGAGGATTGAAACCAGCCCCGGTGCTGGTCAGAGCCTTCGAGATAAAGGTCCGCGGGCCACCTCAGCTCGGGGCGCTGTTCCAGCACAAAGGCATGGGTCGAGCCTGAATCGAACCACACTTCGACGATGTCGGTGACCTTCTCCCATTCCGCGGGATCGTAGGCGTTGCCGAGAAACTCCGCCGGATCGGCGGTGAACCAAATATCCGCTCCCTCGCGCTCGACAGCGGCAGCGATCCGCTCGACGACGAGCGGATCGCGCAGCGGCTCACCGGTTTCACCGTGCGTAAACACCGCGATCGGCACGCCCCAGGCGCGCTGCCGCGACACGCACCATTCCGGCTTGCTTTCGACCATCGCCTCGATTCGGTTTTGGCCCTGCGGCGGCACCCATCGGGTCTCCGCGATGGCCGCCAGCGCCTTCGGCCGTAGCCCGTTCCGCTCCATGCTGATGAACCATTGCGGCGTGTTGCGGAAGATCAGCGGCGCCTTGGACCGCCAAGAATGCGGGTAGGAGTGCACGAGCGTGCCGCGCGCCAGCAGCCCACCGGCCTGGTCGATCGCCGAGATCACCGTTGCGTTCGCGTCGCCTGGCTTGCCGTCCGGGCGATAGATCGAGCGACCGGCAAAAAGCGGCACCGTCGCAAGGTAGATACCGTCTGGAGAAACCGTATCCGGCACCGGCAGACCGTTCATCTGGCCGAGCTCGAAATCGTCGGCGCCGTGTCCGGGAGCGATATGCACCAGGCCGGTCCCCTGATCGGCTTCGACAAAACCGGCGGCCAGCAACGGAACATCAAAATCATAGCCCCGCCCGTGCAGCGGATGCTTTGCGATCGTTCCGGCGAGTGCCGCGCCGGGAAAGAGATCGACGACCGTGTGCCTGGCGATGTTGGCCTCTTTACAGAGATCCTCGATCAGCGGCATCGCCACGAGCAGCTTTTCGCCGAGCCGACCGGTCGAATCGTTCTGCGGCGGCTGCGCACGGCTGCCCTCCGCGACTTCATCGACCTGGATTACAGCGTATTCCAACGCATCGCTAAAGGCGATCGCGCGATTGCCGGGCAACGTCCACGGCGTCGTCGTCCAGATTACCGCCGCCGCGTCGCGCAACGAGGGCCGCTTCGCCTCCACGATCGGGAAGCGCACCCAAACGGTCGTCGACCTGTGATCATGGTATTCCACTTCGGCTTCGGCGAGTGCGGTCTGTTCGACGACCGACCAGAGGACCGGCTTCGCTCCCTTATAGAGGCCGCCATTGACGAGAAACTTGCCGATCTCGCGGACGATCTGCGCTTCAGCCGAATGCGCCATCGTCATATAGGGATTATCCCAGTCGCCGACGAC
>JAFASL010000264.1 GCA_019244535.1 Alphaproteobacteria bacterium | reverse complement strand
CGCATATGGGCGACACCAAGTCGGTCGGCCGGATCGGCGGCAAGGCCATGCTGTGGTTTGTCAGCGCCTCGCTCGTGTCGTTGCTGCTCGGCCTCATCATGGTCAACATTTTGCGCCCGGGCGACAACCTCAACCTGCCGTTGCCCGATGCGAGCGCCGCGACCAACCTCAATGCCGCCTCGCTGTCGTTCAAGGATTTCGTGACTCACCTCGTGCCGAAGAGCGCGGTCGAGGCGATGGCCAACAACGAGATCCTGCAGATCGTCGTCTTTTCGCTGTTCTTTGGCGTTGCGGCAGCATCCCTCGGCGAGCGGGCGGAGGGGGTCATCAAGATCATCGACGAGACCTCGCAGATTATCCTGAAGATCACCGGCTACATCATGGCGCTGGCCCCGATCGCCGTCTTTGCCGCGATGGCGGCAACCGTGACGACGCAAGGGATTGGCATCCTGGTGACCTACGGCAAGTTCTTGGTCATGTTCTACCTGAGCCTCGGCGTCTTATGGGTGGTGCTGATCGGCGCCGGGTTTCTTTTCCTCGGGCGCACTGTGTTCCGGCTGATCTCTCTGATCCGCGAGCCGTTCCTGCTCGGCTTCAGCACGGCCAGCAGCGAGGCTGCCTACCCGATAACGATGGCCCAGCTCGAAAAGCTGCCGGTCAGCAAAAAGATCATCAGCTTCGTATTGCCGATGGGCTATTCGTTCAATCTCGACGGCTCGATGATGTATTGCACCTTTGCCACGATCTTTATCTCCCAGGCCTACAACCTGCCGCTGACGATCACCCAGCAGATCACAATGTTGCTGGTGTTGATGCTCACCAGCAAAGGCATGGCCGGCGTGCCGCGCGCGTCGCTCGTCGTGATCGCTGCGACCCTCGTGACGTTCAACCTGCCCGAGGCGGGATTGCTGCTGATCATCGGCATCGACCAGTTCCTCGACATGGGCCGCACCGCGACAAATGTGATCGGCAACAGTCTGGCCACCGCAGTCATCGGTCGCTGGGAGGGCGAGACGGCGGAAACCATCGGTGTGCCCGCGGAGGCGCAGGCGGCCTGATGCGTCTTCTCCCCACCGCCGCGCTGATCGCATCGCTTTTGGCGATACCGAGCGCCCGCGCCCAAGAACTGACGGGGACTTTGAAGAAGATCAAAGATGACAAAGTGGTGACGCTCGGCTACCGCGAGAGCTCGATCCCGTTCTCCTACGTTACCAAGGCGGGCGATCCTATCGGGTATTCGATCGATCTCTGCAACGCGGTGGTTGACGAAGTCTCGAAAGAATTCGAAGGCGTCGAGATCGCGGTCAAATACAAAAAAGTCACTTCCGAGACGCGGATCCCGGCCGTGCGCTCGGGCGAGGTGGATCTCGAATGCGGCTCGACGACAGCCAATTTCGAGCGCAAGAAGGAAGTCTCCTTCTCGCCAGTCTTTTTCGTCGCCGGCACGAAGCTCCTGGTCGCGCGCTCTTCCGGCATCAGCTCTTATCGCGACCTGCGCGACAAGACTGTCGTCGTGACCGCGGGCACGACCAATGAAGCGGCCGTGCGCGCGATCTCGGACAAACAGCACCTCGGCATAAAATTTCTCGTCGGCAACGACCATGCCCAGTCATTTGACATGCTCAAAGAAGGCAAGGCGGACGCGTTTGCCACCGACGACGTGTTGCTCTATGGGCTCGTGGCGACGACGAAATCGGGGGACCTGTACCATGTCGTCGGCGACTATCTGTCATACGACCCGTATGGCCTGATGTACCGAAAGGATGATTCCGATTTCGCCGCGGTCGTCGACCGCACCTTCACTCGCCTGGCGCAAAGCCGTGAGCTGGTGCAGCTCTACAATAAATGGTTTCAACAGCGCCTGCCTTCCGGCGAGATATTGGACCTGCCGATGAGTCCGCAGCTCGAGGAAATCTTCCGCGTCGAAGGTGTTCCCGACTGACCCGCGCCGTTAGTGCTTGACTGAGGAATAAGGCAGGATCGGCTCCCCGGCCTTGTACTGGTCAGGCCACAGTACAACCTCGCCCTTGCCGTCGCGGAAATTGTCAATGCTGGTGCCGGCAATATCCTGAAACTGCACCGTCATCAGGCGCGCTTTCTTCCATTCGCCCTTTTCACCGAACTCGACATCGCCGACAACGGTCTTGAAGGGGTGGGTTCGGATGTAGTCGGCGATCTTGTCCTGGTCGAGGCTTTTGGTCTGCTCGACCGCCTCGCCAAGCACCTGCAGATCGGCATAGGCCCAGGGCGCCAGATAATAACCGAGCGGGTCGACGCCTTTGCCGGCCGCCTGCTCCTGGTAACGCGCGAGAAACTCCATAACGCCAGGAAAACGCAATTTCGGGGCTGGCAGCCAGAAATCGAAGGTGATGATGCCATTGAGCAGCGGACCCAATGAGGTCTTTATCGATGTGCTCTGTGGCCCGGTCATCGTGCCGCAACAGATCTTCGTGTTGAGCCCCAATTCGTGCATCGCGCGGATAAGGCCCACACTGTCCGGCGGATAGGAGGCGACGTAGACG
This sequence comes from Alphaproteobacteria bacterium, assembly GCA_019244535.1. Classification (GTDB taxonomy): domain Bacteria; phylum Pseudomonadota; class Alphaproteobacteria; order ATCC43930; family CGMCC-115725; genus AP-15. Next base: position 471 of record JAFASL010000264.1, on the reverse strand, counting down.
ATATCCGGGTTGGTGGATTGGATCGCGCGGATGATCGGCGTAAAATCGGTCGTCGTTGGCGGGTAGGTCTTGTCGTAGACAACGTTGAGCCCGGCCTTTTTCAGATTGACCCGGGCGCCGTCCGCAGTATTGCGGGTCGCCTCGCCGTCATCGACCGCCAATGCGATGGTCTTCAGGTCCAGCTTGTCTTTATTTACTTTGACGATCTCAAAGAAACCCTCTGAGATCGCCGCCCGCGGATCCGGCCCCACGGGCAGCATCGAGAAGTATCTCGGGTAATGGAACTCCTCGTTGACGTCCATTGCAAAGAGACCCATGAACGCTTTGTTATGCGCAATGACGACCGGCAGTGCCGGTGCCGTGACATTCGTGCCATAGGCCGAAACGACAAGGTCGACCTTGTCGACATCCAGCAACTTCGTATAAATGCCGGGCACGAGCGAGGGGTTGGTCTGGTCGTCGTAATAGACG
>JAFASL010000228.1 GCA_019244535.1 Alphaproteobacteria bacterium | reverse complement strand
GCCGGCCTGTGGCGCCCAATGCCCGACGACGGCGGGGATGCGTTTACGATCCTGACCACCGAGCCCGGCCCGGATGTGGCGCCGATCCATAATCGCCAGGTCGTGGACCAGAGGTTCGAATCCATTTTCCTCCTGCGGCCAGTCGGGCGAAGTTCCAATCGGGGTGGGCTACCAAGCCGTAGCGCGGCAATGGAAGGAGGCCAGCGACAAATAGGATGGGAATCTGGCATTGCGGCAACGGGATGATCGTCGCTGCATGACTGTCGCGCAAGGGGCCGGAGAGGTCTCTGGATGTCGCGGCGCGACGGATCAGGCGTTCGCTGGGATTGTCGCGCCGGTGGGCGGCCGGCCGCGGCCTCGCTTTCGTTCGAGCGCGGCGCGGCGGCGGTAGCTCTCGACGTTCATCTCGAACATGGTGGTGTGATGAACGAGGCGGTCGACGACAGCGACCGTCAACAGCGACCGTCATTACTTGATCCCCATCGTCTGAACCCTCGCAATCGGCAGTCACTGTTTACCGACCAAAACGCTGCAGGCGAGCAATAGTTGGCGCCGCCTTCGATCATGCCCGCCTCAGCGTTATTCGAGATCCGTCAACAGCTTGGAGCGTCGGCGAGCCGTCGCGCAGATCTCGGCCGGTGATCTCAACATGGCCGTTTTCGGTCAATTGGCGCCGACGCAGTTTCTTTTCGGCGATGCTCTCGAAGGTGGTTCGCCGCAAGTAATAAGCTTCGACGCAGCGCTCCGGGCTCGGCGGCTCCGGCAATAGTCGTTGGAAGACGCGCCGCGGTATGCGCACCACCCCGGAATACTCGCCGATCTCGACGCCGAATTCCACGGCTTGGCGCTCCGCGTTCCACCGCGCGTCCTCGGGAAAGCTAAAGAACATCGGTTGCTCCGGGTTACTCGAGCAGGCCGGATGTTCTCTAAAAGTTCTGCCGCAAAATTGCAAGCTGCCAGGTTCGCAGGTGGGCCACGGGTCAGCTCATCCTCCTTTATGGGGTTCGTTGTCCGTCCCGCGCCCGAAATCGAACATGTCAAACAGATCGCCGATCGCTGGGCTGTTCACCGGCACATAGGGATTGTCGCTATCCGGGTGCGGGTTCGGAAGATTGTCGCGGCTGCGACCGGTAAGCCGACCGAGATGCCAATTGCGTTCGATGAACTTCAGGATTGAGACATGATCGGTATAGCTGTGCACGACGTGCCCACCCTTTGAATATTGCGAAACTGCAATCAGCGGCGTGCGAGGTCCGTCGCCAAAAAAGTCGAGCGGCTGGATGAACCCGCTATCATAATACCCGCCGCCTTCGTCGAACGTAATGAACAGTGCCGTCTCGGCTTTCAGTGCCGGATTACCGTCGAGCGTGTCGAGCACCTTTTGCAGCATGGCCTCGTACAGATCAAGTTTCGAGGTTGCAGGATGACCGTCGACCAGTGCGTCGGGTTTCACGAAGGAGACGGAGGGCAAACTGCCCGATGTGACGGCTGCGAAGAAATCTGTGATGTCCTTTATGTGCAATGCGCGCTGCCCCGCGTCCCCCATGATCGACGAGGCATAACCAGCGAAATTGCAGCTGGCGCAGTAAGCTTGGCCGACCGCATCGAGCGGGTTTGTCGAGCCGTTGGCGAGGTTGACGGCGGCATTGTAGGCACCGCCGTAATAGGTCCATGAAATGCCCTTGTCGTTGAGAGCGTCGCCGATCGTCCGCACATTGCTCGGCGGGATCGATGTCCCATTCGTGATCCCCGCTGCGTCTATCTGACCGTTTGGTAGGAAACCGGGATTGGTGTTGTTGAGCATGTAATAATGCCCGGCCGCACAATTGATCGCCACTGGAAACCGCAGCGACTCCAGATAGCGCACAATCGGGAATACGCCTGGAGCAGCAAGATTTGCGCAATAGCTGTAGCGTCCATTCAACCGGTATTGGTTGTTGGTGCCCGGCAACGGATTGGGGTCGGCGATCTGAGACGCAGGCGGCACCGTCGGATTGGCATTCCCGTCGCTCGAGAAGATGTCGTCGCCGGTGCCGAGAAAGATGTGTTGCACGCTGGAACCGCCTTGCGCCGGTTGATGATGATTGTCGCTCAGCGTGTATTGGTCGGCGAGCCTCTTGAGCAGGGGGGCGTCGCCGCTCTGCATATTGTAAAAAGCCATCGAAGTGGCGCCGCCTTCGTCGGCTTGCGGGCCGGCAAAGGTCGTCGCGACATACGGATAAAGATCGCTGAGACAGCCGCTCGGGTTATCTTCGTTGGCCTTCTCGATCCGGCAATCCGATTGCTGCCACATCTGATAGAACCGGTGCACCGTGTCGCCGGTGTAGGAATCATACGGCAGCTTCGGACCTGTCAGCTGGAACGGACCATTGAGCAGCGCGCCGTAGTTCGCGATCCGCGTGTCGGGAGCCCCGCTCGTCACGGCAGCGCCGGTCGCTCCCGTCGTTAGCAGCGGAAGGGCCGCCGGTTCTAAAGACGGTTCGAGCAGCGCCAATAGCGGCAGAAAACTGGTGGGGAACGGCGGCAAGGTCGCGCTTTGCACATTGGGCGCACCGCCCAGGGTCGGCGGCGGGAGCGTGTCATATGGCGTCTTATGAGACCTTGCGACACCGATGAAGTAATGCTTGTGGCCAGAGGTCGTAAACTGTCTTGCCGCGGCGAAGTTCGGTCCGGGTGACCCGTCGGCCTGCACGATGCCCTCGGACAGCAAGTTTAGTACGGTCTGGCCGCCCTGCGGCACATAAGTCGCATAGATGTGATCAAAGCTCCGGTTCTCGCCGACAACGACAACCAAATGTTTGATCGGGGTCGCGGTGTCGGAGACGTCCGGCGAAGCATCCTGATCGGCGGCGGCGGATGTCGCAAGTCCGCTCCCGAGCATGGCTATGACTGCGACGGCGAGGGCGCTGCGGCACTGCGGTGGTTCGCGGCTCGTTGCCATGGTCTTCCCCCCTAAACTGCATTTGATTGTTGGATACTATTGGGCCGGCGTTGCCGGAAACGAGGCATGCGATGAACACCGGCCAAAGCCCTTCTGTTCCGCGGATAACCCGCACGACCTTCGACCCTCCAGGGATCGAGGCGGAGACCTGGCTTACACCGCGCGACTTTGCTCCAGACGAACTGCGTAATAACTTCCGGGGTTGGCCGCAGTCGGCTCAGAAAGCGAACAGTGAAGTGCCGACTCAACGCCCGAACGCCTCGGCTCCGTATTCCCCACGCTTGCCCATCCACCCGATGATGAACGCCGTGGGCGGCACGTCTCTGCATTATTGGGCGCAAAGCTGGCGTCTCAATCCCTAGGATTTCAAGGTCGTTAGCGAGACAACACGGAGATATGGCTCATCGCGAATACCCAAGGGCTCGACCGTGGAAGATTGGCCGTTTGGTCTGGAGGAGCTCGAATCCTACTATGACAAGGTGGAGTATGAGCTGGGGGTGTCCGGCCAGGCCATCGTCAGCGTGACCTCGATGCGAGATGCTGTAATGCCAGGCGGAAAGGGCGGCAGCTGCGCACCGCGCAGCATCTGATCGAGGCCAGCGTCGAGATCGGCGTACCCAGTGCTCCTGTAACTATAGTCCAGGACGCGGCCGGATCGGTCGATCCGAAAACGCAGTGCGGCGCTGCCCTCCTCGCCGGGCTCACGTGCGGCTTCAGGGTAGCGTTTGTGGCTTCCGTCGCGAAACCCTCTATAAATTTTTGGTATATTTTAGCCGGCCGAAGGCAGTAAGAGACCGCTAGGTCCCCAATCCCTCGGAATGTCAAAGCATAGCTAATGGGAGGAAACGATGTCGCGACAAATCGCTTATGGCCTTATCCCGATCCCGGTGCTGATATTTCTGTTGGTTAGTGGCTCAGCGCGCGCTCAGGGAATGCAGACCTTTAAAACCGAGAAAGCAGCGCAGCGACATTGCCCGGCCGATACCGTCGTATGGATCAACACATCGAGCGCGAATTATCATTTTAAAGGTGATCCTTGGTACGGTCGCACGCAGCGCGGTATCTACGCTTGCAAAGTTGAAGCCGATAAAGATGGCTTGCATGCATGGGCAAACCCCCGTTAGCGCTTCGCTCTGCGTAGTTCCCGTAGCGCCGCAGAGCGTCGATAATGCCGTTTCTGAAGGAGACCGCTAGGTTAAGACCCCGATTGCTGAGCATGGACCTTTGAACTGACGGGGTTCAACATATCTAAGACCGATACGGCAAAGGTCGCCTCACACTACATCGCCCCAGGCAGGCCGGTGCAGAACCCTTCATTTCCGGTCACTGACGCATGCCCGCGCGGCGCTCAAAGCATGCCGCCAGCCGAGCGCCCGCACCAACCGCGGGCCCGAC
>JAFASL010000153.1 GCA_019244535.1 Alphaproteobacteria bacterium | reverse complement strand
GTCGTCGGCGCCAAGCCTCGCCGAAGCGTGGTCCGCATCCGAGGACGGCCTCATTTACGACTTCACGCTGCGCGACGGCACGCTGTTCCACAATGGCGATCCGGTGACCGCGGAGGACGTCAAATTCTCGTTTGAACGCTATCGCGGCGCCTCGCACGACCTGATGATGGAGCGCGTCGCGTCGGTGGAAATCCCCGACCCGAGACATGTGCGTTTCAAGCTCAAACGGCCGTGGCCGGACTTCCTGACCTTCTATGTCAGCGCCACCGCTGCCGGCTGGATTGTACCTAAGGCATACGTCGAGAAGGTCGGCGATGACGGGTTCAAAAAGGCGCCGATCGGCGCCGGACCCTACAAATTCGTCTCATTCAACCCAGGTGTCGAGCTGGTCTTCGAGGCCTTCGACAAGTATTGGCGCAAGCCGCCCAATGTGAAGCGGCTTGTCTTCAAGGTAATCCCCGACGAAAGCACGCGCCTTGCTGTGCTGAAACGCGGCGGGATCGACATCGTTTACTCGATCCGCGGCGAGCTCGCCGAGGAGCTCCAGCGAACACCGGGCCTCACCTTGAAGCCGGCGGTCGTGCAGGGCGTGTTCTGCCTCTACTTCCCCGACCAGTGGGACCCGAAATCGCCGTGGCACGACGAGCGCGTGCGCCGCGCCGCCAGCCTGGCAATCGACCGTCAGGGAACCAACGAAGCACTCACCCTCGGCTATTCGCTGATCACCGGCAACCCCCTGGTTCCGGATCATTACGAGTTCTTCTGGCAGCCGCCGGCTACGGCTTATGACCCGGAACAGGCAAAAAAACTGCTCGCCGAAGCAGGCTATCCGAAAGGCTTTGACGCCGGAGATTATTACTGTGACTCGTCCTACGCGAACATCGGCGAGGCGGTCCTCGACAACCTGCAAGCCGTCGGCATCCGGCCCAAGCTTCGGCCGATCGAGCGGGCCGGCTTCATCAAGGGTTTCGCTGAAAAGACATTCAGAAATATTATCCAGGCCGGACCTGGAGCGTTCGGCAATGCTGCGACCCGCCTCGAAGCACATGTCGTCAAGGGCGGAGTGTTTTCATACGGGAGCTATCCCGATCTCGACGAAATGTACCAGCAGCAGGCGGTCGAGCTCGACCACAAGAAGCGCGAGGCGATCCTGCACAAGATGCAGCAGGCGGTTTACGAGCGGACGATCTACGCGCCGATCTGGCAGCTCGCCTTCATCAACGGTGTCGGCCGGCGCGTCGGAGAATCCGGGTTCGGGCTGATCGCCCGCTTCCCTTACACCGCGCCTTACGAGGACATCACGCTGAAAGGGGCGTAGCGCCTGGCCTCTTTGAAAGAGCCGTGACATTCGCGCATTGCTGGCCTACGCTGAACGCAAGGCCCGAAAATAGGGCCGGCTGAACGGAGGAGGCCATGGGTTCGTTCGTCGCCCATCGCCGGGAATTTGGTCGGGATCAATCACGGCCCGAACTGACCCGGCGAGAGCTGTTGGCGGTGAGTGCCTTGGGTCTGATCGCCGGCGTCCCCGGCCTCGCTCACGCGGCGGGGCCGGAGAACCGGCTCACCTGGGGCATCCATGTCTCGCTCGCGCCGACGTGGTTCGATCCTGCCGAGACCCCGGGGATCATCACGCCCTTCATGATCCTTTATGCGGTGCACGACGCCCTGGTGAAACCGATGCCGGGACAGCCGTTGGCGCCCTGTCTCGCGGAGTCTTTCACGGCGGCCGAGGACGGGCGCTCCTACGAGTTTGTGCTCCGGCAGGGCGTCAAATTTCACAATGGCGATCCTGTCATCGCCGAGGACGTAAAATTCTCGTTCGAGCGCTACCGCGGCGCGTCGCATTCTCTGATGCAGGACCGGGTGGCGGCGATCGAGACACCCGACCCGCAGCACATTCGCTTTAACCTGAAAGCACCTTGGCCGGACTTTCTGACATTTTACGCGACCGCGACCGGCGCCGGCTGGATCGTGCCAAAAAAATACGTCGAGAAGGTCGGCGACGAAGGTTTCAAAAAATCACCGATCGGCGCGGGGCCCTACAAATTCGTCTCGTTTACACCCGGCGTGGAATTGGTGTTCGAAGCGTTCGACCAGTATTGGCGAAAGACTCCGAGCGTGAAGCAGCTGATTTTCAAGGTTGTCCCAGAGGAGTCGACGCGGCTGGCGGCGCTAAAGGATGGCGAGGTCGACATCGTCTACTCGATCCGCGGCGAGCTCGCGGAGGAGCTGCGCAGCACGCCGGGCCTCACCTTGAAGCCGGTGAACCCGCCGGCGCCGTTCTGGCTCTACTTTGCCGACCAGTGGGATCCGAAATCGCCCTGGCACGACGAGCGGGTGCGGCGGGCGGCCAATCTCGCCATCGACCGCAAGACGATAAACGAGGCGCTGACGCTCGGCTTCTCAAAGCTCACCAACAGCCTCATTCCGGCGAGCTTTGAATTCTACTGGCAACCGCCGCCTGCCGTTTTCGATCAGGCCAAGGCCCGCCAACTGCTCGCCGAGGCTGGCTATGCCGGCGGCTTCGATGCCGGCGACTACTATTGCGATTCGTCGTATTCGAATGTCGGCGAGGCGGTGCTCAACAATCTGCAGGAGGTCGGCATCCGCTCGCAATTGCGGCCCATCGAGCGGGCTGCGTTTCTGAAGGGCTGGGGCGACAAAGCCTACAACAACCTCATTCAATGCGGCAGCGGCGCCTTCGGCAACGCGGCCACCCGCCTCGGGGCCTTCATCGTCAAAGGCGGGACGTATGTCTATGGCAGCTATCCCGATATCGATGCATTGGCTCCACAACAGGCTGCCGAGCTCGACCACAAGCGCCGTGCGGCGATCTTGGAAAAGATGCAGCAGCTCGTGCACGAGAAATCAGTCGTCGCCCCGATCTGGCAGCTCGCGTTCATCAACGGCGCCGGGCCCCGGGTCGGAGAATCCGGGTTCGGCTTGATTACCGACTTCGCCTATACCGCGCCTTACGAGGACATCACGATCAAAGCCGCGTGAGCGGCGGCATCTCGCTCGAAACGTGGAGACATTTTCGCGAGGGTGGTCTAGGTTCGCCGCAAGGCCCCCGAAAGAGGCTGCCATGCGGAGGAAACAGGATGGCGCGGTGCGGCGGCACACGAAACGGCGGTTCGAAGCAATCTGATCTGACGCGCCGCGATGTTCTCGCGCTGACCGCGATCGGGCTTGTTGCCGGCGCTCCTGCTGCGGCAGCGGCCACCGCGCCCGGTGGGCAATTGACCTGGGCGATCCATGTCTCCTTAGCGCCGACATGGTTTGACCCGGCCGAGACCGAAGCGCTGATCACTCCCTACATGGTGCTGTACGCGCTGCACGACGCGATGGTGAAGCAGATGCCCGGCAAGACCCAGACGCCGTGCCTTGCCGAGTCGTGGTCCAGCTCGCCAGACGGTCTCAGCTACGAATTTGTCCTGCGCAAGGGAGCCAAGTTTCACAATGGCGAGCCGGTAACCGCCGACGACGTGAAGTTCTCGTTCGAGCGCTACCACGGCGCTGCGCACCAGCTGATGAAGGACAATGTGGCGGCGATCGAGACACCCGATCCGCAGCACGTCCGCTTCAAGCTCAAAAAGCCGTGGCCCGATTTCATCACGTTTTATTCTACTGCCAGCGGCTCCGGTTGGATCGTTCCTAGGAAATATGTCGAGCAGGTCGGCAATGAGGGGTTCAAGAAAGCCCCGATCGGCGCCGGTCCGTACAAATTCGTCTCTTTCACTCCCGGAATCGAGCTGGTGCTCGAAGCATTCGACGAGTATTGGCGCAAGCCCCCCGGTGTAAAGCGCCTCGTGATGAAAGTGATCCCGGACGAGGCAACGCGGCTGGCGGCGCTGAAACGCGGCGAAGTCGACATCGCCTATTCGGTCCGCAGCGAGCTCGCCGAAGAGCTCCAACGCACACCGGGGCTCACCCTCAAACCGGTCGTCCTGCAGGCGCCAAACTGGCTTTATTTCCCCGAGCAGTGGGATCCGAAATCGCCGTGGCACGATTTGCGGGTGCGCCAGGCGGCCAACCTCGCGATCGATCGCGAGGGGATGAGCCAGGCCCTGTTTCTCGGGTACTGCAAAATCACCAACAGCATCATTCCTTACACGTTCGATTTCTATTGGCAGCCACCGGCGGCCGTCTACGATCCGGCTAAGGCGAAGAAATTATTGGCGGAGGCGGGTTACGCTAGCGGTTTTGATGCCGGTCTTCTGTACTGTGACAGCTCGTATTCGAACATGGCCGAAGTGTCGCTCGACAACTTGCAGCAGATCGGCATCCGCGCGCAGCTGCAGCCCATCGAGCGGGCCGCTTTCTTCGCCGGCTATGTCGACAAGAAATATACGCGCGGGATTATTCAGGGGGCGAGCGGCGCCTTCGGCAATGCGGCGACCCGGCTCGCCTCGTTCGTCGTCAATGGTGGCGCCTACACCTATGGCAGCTACCCCGATATCGACGAGCTCTTCTCGCAGCAGGCGGGCGAACTCGATCACGAGAAGCGCGCGGCGATCCTCGACAAAATGCAACAGCTCGTTCACGAGAAGGCGATTTACGCGCCAATCTGGCAGCTGGGTTTTCTCAACGGGGTCGGCCCGCGGGTTGGCGAATCGGCCTTCGGCCTGATCGCCGGCTTCGCCTACACCGCGCCCTTCGAAGACATCACGATCAAAGGCGCTTAACTCTCCGCATGATTTTCCGTGAATTGCTAGGATTTACGTCATTCCCGCGAAAGCGGGAATCCAGGGCAGCCTTGAAGCATGAGCACTGGGCCCCCGCTTTCGAGGGGGCGACGAATAATGGGTCACCGCGCATGGTCTTCGGGCTGGGGCCGAGGTCGTGAAACAATACATTGGCAGGCGGGTCGGGTATTCGCTGCTCTCGCTGTTTCTGTTGTCATTGACGATTTTCTTTTTTGTCCGCGTGACCGGGGACCCGGCGGCGCTGCTCGTCGAGCCCGGTGCGAGCCCGGCGGATATTGCCGCCATTCACCACCAGTTCGGTCTCGACCGGCCGCTGTGGGTGCAATACGGCATCTTCATGGCGAGCCTGTTTCATGGCGATCTCGGCCAATCCTTTTATTATCGCATGCCGGTGATGGGATTATACTTGTCGCGGCTGCCGAACTCCCTCCTGCTGGCTGTGGTTGCAATGGGCCTCTCGCTGCTGATCGGCATCCCCAGCGGCATCCTGGCGGCAGTGCGGGTTGGCCGCTTTTGGGACAGCGTCGGCAAGCTGTTTGCGCTGCTCGGCCTGTCATTGCCGTCATTCTGGGTCGGCCTCGTCTTGATCCTAGTGTTTTCAGTGTATCTCGGCTGGCTGCCGTCTTCCGGCGCTGGCACGCCGTTGCATCTGATCATGCCAGCCTTCGCGCTCGGCTGGTATTTTGCCGCCGCGCATATGCGCCTCACGCGGTCGTCGATGCTCGAAGTGCTGGGCTCGGAATACGTGAAGCTGGCGCGGATAAAAGGACTGCCTCAATCCTTGGTGATCGCCAAGCATGCATTCAAGAACGCGCTGATTCCAGTACTGACTCTCGCCGGGATCAATCTCGTGATCATGGTCAATGTGGCAGTCGTCGTGGAGACCGTGTTTGCCTGGCCCGGTATTGGGCGGCTGCTCTATGAAGGGATCGCCTTCCGTGATTTCCCGGTCGTCCAAGGCGTCGTGATCATGGGCGGCGCGATGATTGTGACGGTGAATTTGCTGATCGACATCTTGTACGCCGTGATCGACCCCCGCATCCGGCTGGAGAGATAAGGGCCAATGAGCACCCAAGCCGAAACTGTCGCCCTGCCGCCGCGTTTCCGATGGCGCAGGGTTTCCCTCCGGCTGGGCGACTTTCCGCTGATCCCGACCCTCATCCTCGCCGGGGTCGCGTTTGTCGCGATCTTTGCAAACGTTCTGGCGCCGCACAATCCCGAGGTGGGCAGCCTCGTTGCGCGCTTCAAACCGCCGTTCTGGGAGACCGGCGGCAGCGCCAAATACCTGCTCGGCACCGACCAGCTCGGCCGCGACGTGCTGTCCCGGCTGATCTTTGGCGCCAGAGTATCGATGGTGGTCGGATTTACTGCAGTGATTTTTGCCGGGGTGATCGGCACTGCACTCGGCATCCTGTCGGGTTACCTCGGCGGCTGGGTGGACCAGGTCATCATGCGCTTGACCGACACTTGGCTGGCGCTGCCGGCGCTGACCTTTGCGATCTTTCTCGCCGCCATTGTCGGCCCGAGCATGTGGAACATCGTCATCATTCTCGGGATCACCTATTGGACCCGCTATGCGCGCGTTATCCGCGGCGAGGTGCTGTCGCTGAAGGAGCGCGAGTTTGTCCGCCTCGCGATTGTGGCGGGCTGCTCCAAGTGGACGATCATGAGGCGCCATATTCTGCCGAACGTCATCAATTCGGCGATCGTGCTCGGCAGTCTGATGCTGGGCGTCGTCATCATCACCGAAGCGACACTGTCGTTCCTTGGCGTCGGCGTGCCACCGCCTCAGCCGGCCTGGGGTCTGATGCTCTCCGACGGCAAGCAGGGGCTGATGGTCGGCCGCTGGTGGCTGACCGTCTTTCCCGGCTGCTGCATCATGCTGATGGTGCTCTCGGCCAACCTTCTCGGCGACTGGCTCCGTGTCAAGCTCGACCCGCAGCTCCGTCAGCTATGAGCCGACCCGGCTGGGGGTGCCGGCAACCGCCGCCCCGCTGCTCGAGCTGCACAACCTCTCCACGCATTACGTCTCGGCGCGGGGCGCGCGTGTGGTGCGTGCGGTCGACGATGTGTCATTGCGCATTTATCCCGGCGAGACACTGGGGATTGTCGGCGAGTCGGGCTCCGGCAAGAGCACATTGGCACTGACGATCCTGCGCATCCTGCCGGCGGCGGCTCGCATCGTCAGCGGCAAGATGCTGTTTGCCGGGGAGGACCTCCTCGAAAAGTCCGATGACGAGATGCGCCGGGTGCGGGGCAAGCGCATCGCGATGATCCTGCAGGACCCGATGGCCTCGCTCAACCCGCTGTTCACGATCGGGGACCAGGTCGGCGAGCCGATCCGGGTGCATGACGGAGCCTCGCGCGCGACCGCCTGGGGCCGCGCGAAAGAGCTGCTGAAAGCCGTGCGCATTCCGTCACCCGGAACCCGGGTGACGCAGTATCCGCACGAGATGTCGGGCGGCATGCGACAGCGCATCGTCGGCGCGATCGGCATATCTTGTGAGCCGCGCCTGTTGATCGCCGATGAGCCGACCACGAGCCTCGACCTGACGATCCAGGCGCAATACCTCAAGCTGCTGCGTGATCTGCAGCGCGAGTACCACCTCGCGCTGATCTTCATCACCCACAATCTCGGGATCGTGGCCAAGATGTGCGACCAGCTGGCAGTCATGTATGCCGGGCGCGTCGTCGAGTCGGGACCGGTCTCGCAGATCTTCAATTCGCCCGCTCATCCCTATACCGAGGCATTGCTCAATTCGATCCCGCGGATGACCGACAATGCGCAACGGCTGACCGCGATCAAGGGCCAGCCGCCCGATCTGGCGGCGTTGCCGCCGGGCTGCGCCTTTGCCCCGCGTTGCCCGCGCGCTATCGACCGCTGCCGTGAGGCGGCTCCCCCGGAGTTTAGCGA
>JAFASL010000145.1 GCA_019244535.1 Alphaproteobacteria bacterium | reverse complement strand
GCCGGGGCGGTGTCATCGTTAACCTGCGGCTTGATCTGCTCGGCGTTTTCAGAGGCCTTCTTGCTGATCATCTGGCGCCATGCGGATTCCTTGGGATGGAACCACTGGCGGCCGCCGAGCGCGGCGTTCATCTGCTGCATGATCGCCTTGCCGTCGCCGACCAGCGCCACATCGGTCGCCTTGTTGTGGCCGATCTCCTCGGGCGCGATGTCGAGCTGGATGACCTTGACGTCCGGCGCATAGCGCGGCGGTTGCCCGAAATGGAAGATCCAGTTGAAGCGAGCGCCCATCAGGAACACGACGTCGGCGTTCTGCAAAGCCAAGGTGCGCGCCGCCGCGACCGACAGCGGATGGTCGTCGGGCATGACACCCTTGCCCATCGGCGAGCGCAGGAACGGCACTTGCGTCTTCTCGATAAAGGAGCGCACCTCACTTTCGGCGTTGGCCCAAGCCATCCCCTTGCCGACGAGAATGAGCGGCCGCTCGGCCCGCTCGAGCATGTTGAGCGCCGCCTCGACATTCTCCGGCGGCGCCTGGAAGCGCGGCGGGTCGGGGCATTTTTGCACCTGCACGACGTTCTTCTCGTCGCACTTGCCGGTGATGATGTCGTCCGGCATGTCGAGATAAGCGGCGCCGGGACGGCCGTAGGTCGCGTTGCGGGTCGCCTCCGCGACATAATAAGGGATCCGCTGTACGCTATCGATGGCGTGGGCGAATTTGCAGAGCGGCGCGGCGAGCAGCACCTGGCGCTCTTCCTGGAAAGCGCCCATGCCGCGGCGATAGGTTTCCGAGGCGCCGCCGATCAGGATCATCGGCCAGCAATTCTGCTGCGCGTCAGCAAGGCCGGCGAGACCGTGCACGACACCGGGGCCAGTCACGACGATGCAGGCGCCGGGCCGGCCGGTCAGATATCCGTAGGCACGGGCGGCATAGGACGCGGCTTGCTCGTTGCGCATGCCGATATAAGCAACACCCTCCTTCTGCGCCGCGGCGGCGATCGGGCCGACGGGAAACCCGACGACGCCAAAGAGGTGGTTTATGCCCTGCTGTTTGAGGCTCCTTGCCATCAAGGTGGCGCCGTCGACTTCGCTCATGCTTTTCCTCCTCGTGACCTGAACGAATTCAGTCGCGAGATTACGCATTTATTCTCGCCCCGGAAAAGAGGTTTCCGGGGGTAGGGTCTCTGCTATGCGGCGTTAGCCGGAGGCGCCGAGGAGGCAGCGACGTTGGCGTAAGGCGGTATTTCATGAAAAATCGAAATCGACGCGAGGGAGAGAGCCATGAAGGACGAGCAGGTCACGACCATGGTGCGCAACCGCTACGCGGCGGTCGCTGCAGGTCGTGCCGGTTGTTGCGGCGGCACGGGCACGCCGGACGAGGCGTCCGGTAATATGGGCTATTCTGGGGCGGAGCTGGCCTCAGTGCCGGAAGGCGCCCATCTCGGCAGCGGCGCCGGCTTCGATTGCTTTCTCGCCGCCCAGGCAGTGGGATCCGACGGCCGGGTCATTGGCGTCGACATGACCCATGAGATGTTGAGGAGGGCGCGCGACAACGCCGCCCGCGTGAACGCCGCAAATGTCGAGTTCCGCCTCGGCGAGATCGAGCATCTGCCGGTTGCAGACAACACCGCCGACGTAGTCATCGCGAATTGCGTCATCAACCTTGTACCGGACAAGGCGCAGGTCTATCGCGAGGCGTTCCGGGTGCTGAAGCCGGGCGGCCGCATCGCAATCTCCGACGTGGTCAACATCGCTCCGCTGCCCGCCGAGCTGGCCACCGACGAGGCATTGCTGTGCGGCTGCGTCGCCGGGGCCGCCGCCTCGAGACAGATCCAGCAGTGGCTCGCCGCGGCGGGTTTCATCGATAGCCGTATAATCCTCAAGCCAGAGAGCCGGGAACTGGTGAAAACCTGGGCACCCGGCCGCGGCATCGAGAATTACGTCGCATCCGCGACGATCGAGGCGCGCAAGCCGGACACGGCCCGGGTCTGACGGCCACGGCATATAGATGTATCGGATCACGGCTGCGGCTCTCGTTTTGCTGCTCGTAGCGGCCATTGCCGCGCGGGCTATGGACGTCCCAAAGGTCGCATTTTTCGGCTTTCAGCTGATCAATACATCCCTGGAGCCGGAGGGCCCGGCCGAAGCTCACCGCATCGCAATGCTCGACGAGCTGCTCCGCGAACGGCTCGACAATTCCGGACGCTTCAGGCTTGTGCCGATCCCGCCTGATATCGCGCAGAAAATCGCCGGCGGGCCCGAGATCAGTGCATGCAATGGATGCGAGCGCAGCTATGCCAAGACGGTCGGCGCCGGATGGGCCGCCTGGGGCACAGTGCAGAAGGTCAGCAACCTGATCCTCAACATCAACCTTTACATGGAAGATGCAGAAACCGGGCAATTAGAGTTTGTCAAAAGCGTCGACATTCGCAGCAACACCGACGAATCCTGGTGGCACGGTCTCGATTACATGCTGCGCCATTATCTGTTCGGCGAGCCGTAAGTCCTCAGACAATTGCCGGCGCCGCGTCGCTGATCGTCAATTGCACCGCATCGCCGCCGCGCCACATGTCCCGTGTCAGGTGGCCCGCGACATGGATCGCCGCACCGCGCGTCTCGACGAGAAAGCGGCCAAGGGGCGTGTCGGCGACTCGGAAGGCGACCGCCCGCAGCCGAGCATCGTCGAGCGGATCGGCCAAGGTGCAGCGCAGATGGCCGTTGCCGACCGGCTCGGCATGAGTGACGCGGACGCCTGGGAAGGCAAATCGCGGCTCGGGGTTGGCCGCACCAAACGGCGCCAGGGTCGCGATATGGTCGACGAGCGCGCCTTGCGCCGCTACCGCGGACAGGGTCCCGTCGATGCGCAGCTCGGGGATCAGCCGCTCGTTTTTCATTCCGTCGCCCAGCCGCTCGATCAGAAACGACTCGAGCGCGGCGAGCTTCTCCTCGGCGACCGTGAAGCCCGCGGCCATCGCGTGACCGCCGCCGTTGATCAGCAGCCCGGCCTGGCGCGCCGCGATGACTGCGGGGCCGAGCGGCAGCGCGGGGACCGAGCGGCCCGACCCGCGGCCGATCCCGTCCGCAAGCGCGACGACGCAGGTTGGGCGCTCGTACCGCTCCCTGAGGCGCGCGGCGACAATCCCGATCACGCCAGGATGCCAGTTCTCGGCTGCGGCAAACACCAGGACCGGCGATTGTGCGGATGCCTCTACAACCGCAATCGCAGCCTCCAGTGTGCGAGCCTCTATTTCGCGGCGTTCGCGGTTGAAGGCGTCGAGACGTGCGGCGAGTTCGGCGGCCAGCCCGGGATCTTCGGTAGCAAGCAGGCGCGCCCCCAAATCAGCGGCGCCGACCCGGCCGCCGGCGTTCACCCGCGGTCCCAGCATAAAACCGAGGTGATAGGCGTCGATCGGCTCACCGATCCCGGCCACGGCAGCCAAGGCCGCGAGGCCGGGGTTGTCGCGACGCCGCGCGACCTTGATCCCCTGGGCGACGAGAGCGCGGTTCAGGCCAGCGAGAGGCACGACATCGCAGACCGTGCCGAGCGCGACCAGATCGAGCCATTGCAGCAGGTCCGGCTCGGTTCGGGAGGCGCCGTACCACCCGGCGCGGCGCAGCTCGCGATTGACCGCGACGACCAGCAGAAAAGCGACCCCGACGGCCGCCAATGCGCCGTGCGGGCTGGTTTCGTCGAGGCGGTTCGGGTTGACGACCGCGGCAGCGCGCGGCAACAGCGGCTCGGCGACGTGATGGTCGATGACGATCGCATCGAGCCCGGCCTCGCCGGCCTCCGCCAGGGGCAGATGGGCCGTCGTGCCGCAATCGACGGTAACGACCACCCGCACCCCCTCTTCGCGCAGCCGCAGCAGAGCCGGTGCGTTCGGGCCGTAACCTTCCCGCAGGCGGTCCGGCACGTAGATTCGCGTCGGGGTTCCGGTGGCCGCAAAAAAGCGGGTCAGCAGCGCGGCCGAGGTTGCGCCGTCAACGTCGTAGTCGCCGAAGATGCCGATCGTCTCACCGTCCCGCACGGCACGAACGAGCCGCACGACGGCCGCATCCATGTCGCGCAGATGCGAGGGGTCGGGCAACTGGTCACGCAGGCGCGGCGCAAGGAAGCCCGGCGCGTGGTCGACGTCTATGCCGCGCTGCGCCAATAACCGACCCACGATCTCGGGAAGCCCGAGCCGCTGCGCGATGGCCTCGGCTACACCAGTATCGCTCCGGCGCCAGTGCCAGCGGCGGCCACACACCGACCGCTCGACACCCAGCACCACCCCGGCAAGTTCGTCGGCGCCCCCCGCGCCGTTGTTCATATTCGAGCCTGCTAGAAACCCATTTCCCTATCGTCGCCCCGGCGAAAGCGGGGGTCCAGAGCTAAGTCGCAAATGCCGGGCGCCCGTGGGTTCCTGCTTTCGCGGGAACGACGGATTGGGGCGGGAGGAGGAGAATCACCTCGCAAACGGTGCGAAGCTCTGCTTGCGGGTGAAGTCGTGCCGCGCCTCGACGTAGCGCACCGTGCCGGATTTGGAGCGCATGACGACCGAATGCGTCGAAGCGCCGCCCGGAAAGCGGCGCACGCCGCGCAACATCGTGCCGTTGGTGACGCCGGTAGCGGCAAACATCACATCGCCCGAGGCGAGATCGTGCAGTTTGTACTTGCGGTCCAGATCGGTAATGCCGAGGCGATGGGCGCGGCCGCGTTCGTCGTCGTTGCGGAACAGCAGCCGGCCTTGCATCTGCCCGCCGATGCAGCGCAGCGCGGCGGCGGCCAGGACGCCTTCCGGCGCGCCGCCCGAGCCGACATACATGTCGATGCCGGTGTCAGGCTCCGAGGTCGCAATGACACCGCTGACATCACCGTCGGAAATCAGCGTGATCCGGGCTCCCGCTTCGCGCACTTTGGCAATCAGCTCAGCGTGGCGTGGCCGGTCGAGAATGCATACGACAAGATCCGAGACCTCGACCTTCTTCGCCCGAGCGAGGTTCTTCAGATTGCCCGAGGGGGGCTCGTCGAGATCGACCAAATCGTCCGGCAATCCGCCCCCGACCGCGATCTTGTCCATATAGACGTCGGGCGCGTTCAGAAACCCGCCGGCATCGGCCATCGCGATAACCGCCAGCGCGTTGGCGCCGCCCTTGGCGGTGATCGTCGTCCCCTCGAGCGGATCGAGCGCGATGTCGATCGGCGGGCCGTTGCCACTGCCGACCTTTTCGCCGATGTAGAGCATCGGCGCCTCGTCGCGCTCGCCTTCGCCGATAACGACGGTGCCGGCGATCGCCAGGCTGTTGAGTGCCTCGCGCATGGCGTCAACGGCAGCCTGGTCGGCGGCCTTCTCGTCGCCGCGTCCCATCAGCCGCGAGGCGGAAAGTGCCGCGGCCTCGGTCACGCGGACCGCCTCCAATGCGAGATTGCGATCCATTCTCGACGTCTCGGCCATGGCCTTTCCTCCTCGTCTTTGCCTCGGCTATTGCCCTCAGAAATCTTCGATGCGGATCATGCGCGGCGGCTCGAGCACCGTGTCGAGTGCTTCGATCCGCGCGAGCGCCCGGCGCATCGCGGCCTCGACCGTGACGTGCGTCGTCATGACCACCGGCACCGCCTCGCCCGGGGCGCGGCCGCGCTGGATCATCGATTCCATCGACACCTGCTCGTCGCGCAAGGCGGCGGCAACATCGGCAATCACCCCCGGCTGATCCACCACCATTAGTCTGATGTAGTACGCGCCCTGATGCCGCTCGATCGGGACGCCGGGAAGCTCGCGCAAATTGCCTGCTGGGACCCCGAAGCTCGGCACGTGGCGCCCTGCCGCGATGTCGATAAGATCGGCAGCGACGGCAGAAGCCGTCGGGAAGGCGCCGGCGCCCCGGCCTTGCAGCACGACGCGGCCGACGAAGTCGCCCTCGGCAACAACCCCATTATAGACCCCTTCGACGGCGGCGATCGGCGTCGCCCGCGGCACCATACAGGGATGGACGCGCTGCTCCAGCCCCTCTTCGGTCAGCCGCGCAATGCCCAGCAGCTTGATTCGGTAACCGAGTTCTTCGGCAAAGTCGATGTCTAGCCGCGTGATATGCCGGATCCCCTCAGCGTAGACCCCGGCGAGGTCGACCGGCCGACCAAAACCGACGCTCGCCAGGATCGCCAATTTATGCGCTGCGTCGATGCCGTCGATGTCGAAGCTCGGATCGGCTTCGGCGTAGCCCAGCTTCTGTGCTTCGGCCAGGACTTCGGCGAATTCGTGAGCGCTTTCGCGCATCGTCGTCAGGATGTAGTTGGAGGTGCCGTTGAGGATGCCGTACACGCGCTCCAGGCGATTGCCGACCAGCCCCTCGCGCAGGCCTTTGATTACCGGAATCCCGCCGGCGACCGCGGCCTCGAAGGAAAGCACCAGTCCCTTTTTTTCGGCCAGCGCGGCGAGCTTGGTTCCGTTATCGGCGATCAAGGCTTTGTTCGCAGTGACGACGTGCTTCCCGCGGTCAAGGGCGGTCTCGACTACCCCGCGGGCGATGCCCTCGGTGCCACCGATAAGCTCGACGACGACGTCGATCTCAGGATCGGCCGCCATCGCGGCTGCGTCCTCGTACCAGCGCACTGCCGAAAGATCGGTGCCGCGATCGCGCCGCCGATCGCGCGCGGATACCGCTGCGACGACGATGCGGCGCCCGGCTCGTTGCGTCAGCACATCGGCTTGCCGGTCCAGCAACTGCAGGACCCCAGACCCGACAGTGCCGAGGCCGGCGATGGCGATCTTGAGCGGCGGTTTCACGACGGCAATCCGGATGCGGTGTGCGAGGCGGGAGCCCGCCTTGGCGGCGGCGCGAGGCCCGGCCCTTTGTAACGCTCAGCCGTCAATTTTTCGATAGCGTTGCCGGCGCGGAGCTTGGAAGGTTTCCCGGAAAGGTTTGAAGCGCATTCCGAGAAGCGATCCTGATCGGACCTGGCGCCTCAATGTTCGAGCAAAACTTCGGCGCGGCTGTCGCCGGAATTCTCGCCCTGCGGCGCCGCCTCGACCTGGATCTTGTCCGACGGGATTCCCGCCTTGGTTAGCGCGGCGGCGACTGCCTGTGCGCGGTCGAGCGCCGTCCGATACTTATCAAGCTGTTCGGCTGCACCGCTGCCGGCGCCGGCATAGCCGACGACGCGAACTTTCCCGGGGTTCTGCTGATAAGCCGGCAGGACGGTTTCAAGAGTCTGCCGGTCCTTATCGGTGAGGGCGGTCGAATCTGTGCTGAATTTTATCTCGGCTACGGGAGTTCCAGCCCGCGGCGGCGCTTTCGCGCCGCTTTTACTCCGACTGCCTTCAGCGGTTTGGGTAGGCGCTGGCGGCGGCACCTCCGGGACAGCTGGCGGCGGCTCGTACCCGGCAGCGCTTTTCGCCTGCGGTAGGGGTATCGGAGCGAGAGCTCCTCCCGCGGCGAGCCCGCCCGGCAACGGAGTGGGGGCTGCGGCAACTTTCGGAGTCGGCGGCAATTGCGGCGCGGGGGGCGCGGGTTGGATCTGTTCGGGCTCGGGTGTTGCTCTCGCTTGTGGCACCTCCAGGCTCGATTCCATCGGCGCGGGCTCAGGCGGCTCACCCTGCTTACGCAGACCCTGCCCGGGCTCGAGTGGGGTCTTTCCCCCCGAGCGCGCGGTGCGAGGGGCGCTTCCCGGCGACGGTGCAGGAGCAGGCGGCTTTTCGGCAGCAGCAGCGCCGCTCGCCGTGCTGGCAAGCGTCGGCCCGGAAATGACGGCTGTCTGCGGCTTGGCCGGCCTTTCGACCGCAGCGGCATTGTCCGCCACCGTTGTGGAGGACACCGGCGTTGGGGCTGGCTGAGCGGTAATCTGCTCCGGCTGACTACCGGTATCGCCCGGGGGTGGCGGTGGTGCCGCCGCTACTGATGGAAACCCCGCCCGCAACTGTTCGTCCGTGTGGCGCGCGTTAGCCCGGTCGGCGATCAGGCTTTGGGTCAGCTTCTCCCGCTCGGCCGCGGTCAAAGCCCGCACCGGCGGCGGCGGGACCGTTGCAAGGTTGGGATAGTCGGACACCTCGCCGGCGGCCAAATTTTTGCTGTTCGGCGTGGTGTCGGGATCGGGGTCGTTCCGGCTGGCTCCCGTCCAGTCGCGCCAGGTATCGACCGGATTGCAGGCGGCAAGCGCCAGCAGCAGGGCAAAGATTGCAAGCCGGGGCGCGGCCTGTCGTTGCTTTCTTCCGTCACCCCAACTGGCAGAGGATTCGTCCATCAGCATCACAGTATACCCGACTAATTGGCCCGGCGCCGCCGCCAGCGTTCGGGATCCACCATAGCGGCACAACCAAGTGAACCTGATGTATTAGATCCGGGGCGGTGCGTCACTACATTTGAGCATGACAACAACGAACGCCCTCCGGAATGAGATCGGGTTTCGCCGGAGGACGGCAATCTTGGGGAAACGGCGATGACTGATGCGATTGAGCAGAAACCCGGCTCTGCAACCCGGTCTGCCTTCGAGAAAAAGGCGGCGATTTCACCGGAAAAGCAAGGCAAGGCCAGAACGCGGCAAAAAGCCCGAGGAAAAAAGGGCATCGCGAGCAGCAAACGCGATCTTCCTCCCGGGCCGAGCTCAGGTGCTGCCGCTTCTTCTTCCCCCACTGGGCAGAGCGGCGCACAGACCGAGGCGCTTCCCGACCCCGCCGAGCTGACGCGGCAAATGGCCGAGATTGCCGGGAAAAGCCGGCAGCTGGTCGCCGAGTTCCTAAGGCGGCAGCGCCGCGAGGAAGGGGTCGGAATGGCCGATCCGCTCGGGATCGGCGCCGCCTTCCTCGAAATGACCGCGCATATGATGGCCGACCCCTCTCGGCTCGTTCAGGCGCAGCTGTCGCTGTGGAACGACTATCTCACCCTGTGGCAGCGCACAACGCAGCGCTTTCTCGGCGGCGCGAGCGAACCGATGATCGAACCGGCTGCCGGCGACCGGCGGTTCCGCGACGCAGCGTGGACCGAGAATACGCTCTTCGACTTTATCAAGCAGAGCTACCTGTTGACGGCGCGATGGCTGCAAGGGACGGTTCGCGAAGTCGAAGGCATCGACGAACGCACCGCTCGCAAGGTCGATTTCTATACGCGCCAATTCGTCGACGCGATTGCCCCGTCGAATTTTCTGATGACCAATCCTGAAGTCTTGCGGGCGACGATCGAAAGCCGAGGCGAGAACCTGCTCAACGGGCTGAAGAACCTGCTGGACGATCTTGAGCGCGGCAAGGGACGCCTGGCGATCAAGATGACCGACATGGAGGCGTTCCGCATTGGCGAGAACATCGCAGTTACACCGGGGAAAGTCGTATATCAGAATGATCTTCTGCAGCTGATCCAGTACGAACCGACTACAGAAAAGGTTAAGCGTCGGCCTCTGCTTATAATTCCGCCGTGGATTAACAAATTCTACATTCTCGACCTGCGGCCCGGCAACTCGTTCATCCGTTGGGCGGTTTCGCAAGGCCATACTGTGTTTGTGATTTCCTGGGTCAATCCCGACCAGCATCTCGCCGGGAAGACCTTCGCCGATTACATGCTGGAAGGGCCGCTTGCCGCGCTGGACGCGATCGAGCGGGCGACCGGCGAGCGCGAAGCCAATGTGATCGGGTATTGCCTGGGCGGGACCTTATTGGCCAGCACTCTCGCCTACATGGCTGTGAAGGGCGACGACCGGGTCAAGAGCGCAACTTATCTCGTCACGATGGTCGACTTTGCCGAAGCGGGCGAACTCTCCGTCTTTATCGATGAGGAGCAGCTGAGTGCGCTCGAGGGACGCATGAATGCAGCGGGCTACCTCGAAGGGCGAGACATGGCGACGACATTCAACATGCTGCGCGCCAACGATTTGATTTGGTCCTTCGTGGTCAATAACTATTTGCTCGGAAAGTCGCCGTTTCCCTTCGACCTGTTGTATTGGAACGCCGATTCGACGCGGATGCCCGCAGCGATGCACAGCTTTTACCTGCGCAACATGTACCAGGAAAATTTGCTGGTGAAGCCGGGCGGCATCAGCCTCGATGGCGTGCCGATCGATCTTCGCAAAATCATGACCCCGTCATTCCTGCTGTCGACGCGCGAGGACCACATCGCGCCCTGGCGGTCGACCTACGCTGCGACCCAACTCTACAAAGGCCCGGTGAAGTTCGTGCTGTCTGCCTCGGGCCACATTGCCGGCGTCGTCAATCCGCCCGGCGGCAAATATGGTCATTGGGAGAACAGCAAGAACCTGCCGACCCCGGAGGAATGGTTCGCTACAGCGACAGCGCACCCCGATTCCTGGTGGCCGCTGTGGGAGCGCTGGATCTCACATTATGCTGACGACGAGGTCCCGGCGCGGCGCCCCGGCGACGGCAAGCTCAAACCGATCGAGGACGCCCCCGGCTCTTACGTCAAGGTTCGCGCCGCGGATTGAGGCTACCGATGGCCAAACCCGCCGGCATGCGCAAACCCGACCGCGTGGGCGGACCCGCCCACATGCGTGAAACCGGCAATCGTCCGCCCACCGAGATGTAGTGCCAAGCCCCGGCTCCCAGGATGCAGAAACGCACGTCGTAACCCGCGGCGCCGGCCATCAGTGGTGAAGCCAAAACCGTAATACGGCCAATAGCCATAGTCGGGCCAATATCCGTAGTCCGGCGCGTAGGCGTAGCCCGGCGACACGCAGCCATAATTTGGATCGTAGTCAAGCCCCGCTGGGCAGACAGGGGGAGCGGCGTTCAACTGCACGGGCGATCGCGGTGAGCCGCGCAACACCGTCGGCGGGTCGCTCTCGGAAACCGGGGGGGCTTCAGCGGCGGACACGGTCGAGCCGCGGAGTACGACCGCTGCGGGGGGAACATCTCCCGAACCCGGAGGCACCGCCGCCTCGGCGATGAGCGAACCCGCCTGGGCGAGTGCGAGAGCGCTCGTCAGCACGATCATCTCACTGAGCCGCCACGCACCGGCGCGCTGCATCTCAGTTCTCCTTCTCGACTCGCTCCTGCTTTCATCTAAGCTTTCAAAACCACTTGAGAAGGGAAGCAGGGTGCCGCGCTTGCGTTCGCCGGCCGGCGTCTCTATATAGCGCGGCTCGAATAGATGGCGGGCCGCCTGCCTCGGCGACGCGGCCCGGATGCGGATATCGAACATGCCCAAGCTCAAGAGCAAGAGCGGTGCCAAGAAGCGCTTCGGTCGCACCGCCAACGGCAAGATCGTGCGGAATTGGGGCCACAAGCGCCACCGGCTGATCAGCAAATCGAAACAGGGTAAGCGGCTGCGGCGCGGCACCACAACGATGGAGCCGGGCGATGCAAAGCTGGTCCTGACCTATCTGCCTTATCTTCGGAGCTGAGCCGTGGCGCGCGTCAAACGCGGCGTGACCACCCACGCCCGTCACAAAAAGGTCCTCGCCCTAGCGAAGGGTTATCGCGGTCGCGGCAGCACCGCCTACCGCGTCGCGATCGAGAAAGTCGAGAAGGCGTTGCGCTACGCCTATCGCGACCGGCGCAACCGCAAGCGCGATTTTCGCGGCTTATGGATTCAGCGGATCAACGCCGGTGCCCGGCAGCACGGGCTGACGTATTCTCAGTTCATGCACGGCATCAAGCTGGCCGGCATCGATCTCGATCGCAAGGTATTATCGGACATCGCGACCCGAGAACCTGAAGCATTTCAGGCGATCGCCGCGACCGCGCACGCGGCGTTGGAAAAAGCGGCCCCCGCCGCAGCCTGAACCCGGAAATCGCGGCGAGCCGGTCCGTCAAGAAGCCGGCAGAAACTCGACTAAAGGAGGAAATGATGGCGATCGTCGATTCCCAAATCCACATCTGGGAAGACGCGCGGATGTCGCCGCAGCACCGGCAGATCCCGACCTACTCGATGGACGACGCGCTGAAGGAGATGGCCGAGGCGGGCGTCGACGCGGCGGTCATCCACCCGCCCAGCACCCTCGGCGAGAAGGTCAACGTGCTGGCGGTCGACGCGGTTCGCCGGCACCCGGACAAATTCTGCATCCTCGGCCATTTCGACCTGCAGAGCCCTGACCGCGAGAACATCGTCAAGAACTGGCGGCAGCGCCCCGGCATGCTCGGTTTCCGGTTTACCTTCAACCAGCCGCACCAGCAGAGCTGGTGGACCGACGGCTCGCTCGACTGGTTCTGGGCCGCCTGCGAAAGGGAGAAACTCCCGGTCGGGCTGCTCGCGGGCGGGCACATGTCGGCTTTTGCGAAAATTGCCGAGCGCCATCCCGGGCTGAAATTGCACATCGATCATATGGGCCGCCATGGCGGGGCTGGGGCGGCCAAGGATGACGCGGCCTTTGCCGATCTGGACGAGCTGCTGGCCGTCGCAAAATATCCGAATGTCGCGCTCAAGCTCTCCGGCGCGCCGAGCTATTCGAGCGAAC
>JAFASL010000833.1 GCA_019244535.1 Alphaproteobacteria bacterium | reverse complement strand
TCGCCAGGCCGGTTCGATTTGGCCTCGACATAGCCGCGCGACAACGGCCGCATCTGCCAGGCGCCGGCGCTGAGACCCGGTTTCTCCTCGAGCTCGCCGATCTGGCCGCCCTTGAAGCTGCCCGGCGCAAAGGTGACTTGCATGTCGGGGGTCGCCGACTCCTCCAACACTTTGACCGAGGCCGCGACGATCGAGGGGCTGTAGGTCAGCATGCCCGTGCCGGTGAAGAGCCAGCGCATGACCTCGCCGGCCAACGGCAGGCCGCGCGAGCGCTCGTTGGCGGTCTGCGCGCCGACGACCGGGTAGGAGACGCGCGCGGTGTAATGGTCCTGCATATTCTTACCGACACCGCGCAATTCATGCACGATCGGCACGCCGATCCGGCCGAGATGCTCGGGGTCGCCGACGCCCGACAATTGCAGAATGTGCGGCGAGCCGATCGCCCCGGCCGACAGGATCACCTCGCGCGCATAGGCGCGGTCGATGCGGCCGCCGCGCGCGAATTCGACGCCGGTCGCCCGCTTGCCGTCAAACAGGATGCGGTAGACCAAAGCATTTGTGACGAGCTGCAGGTTGGGCCGCTTCAACGCCGGGTGCAGGTAGGTGCGCGCGGCGCTGGCGCGGCGCCGGCCGCCGCGGGTCTGCTGGCACCAGCCGATGCAGTCGGTATGGCCGGCCGGCAGGTCGTTGACGTCCTCGCGGTATTCGAGCCCGAGCTCTTTGCCGGCTTCCAGCACGGTCGCGCAAATCGGCGGCCGGTCGATCTTCGACGTAAGGAGCGGCCCCTCCTTGCCGCGCGCCTCGCTGCCTTCGCCCTCCCAGCGCTCAGCCTTGCGGAAATAGGGCAGGCAATCATCCCACGACCAGCCGCGGTTGCCGAGCTGTGCCCAGTGGTCGTAATCCTCGGGTTGGCCGCGAATATAGATGAGGCCGTTGATCGACGACGAGCCGCCGATGACCCGGCCGCGCGTGTAGACGATCGCGCGGCCATTGGTGCCGGGGTCCGGCTCGGAGCGGAACTTCCACGTCAAGGTGTCGTGGTCGAGCATCTTGAAGAACCCGGCGGGAATGTGAATGAGCGGGTTCCAGTCGCGCCCGCCCGCCTCGATCAGCAACACCTTGGTTTGGGGGTCCTCGGTCAGCCGGTTGGCCAGCACACAGCCGGCCGAACCGGCGCCGATGATGATGTAATCCGCCTGCATGTCCTGCGCTCCCTCCCGGCCTGTTTCTCGCGGGTAATTTAGCTGCGCGACTGGCTGCGGAGCAATCGCCGGTGTTACTCAGCCACGTTCCTCAAGCGCGCATGCGCGAGATATCGCGAAGAACGCTGGCTTCCAACTCTTTCTCGTCGAGTCGGTGCTTTACCAGGTCGCCGATGCTGACGATGCCCTTCAGCTCATTGTTGTCGATAACCGGCAGATGACGGATCCGCGCCGTCGTCATGGTTGCGAGCACCGCATCTATACGATCGGAAGCGCGGCAGGTGAGTATCGGATGAGACATCAGCTGTTCGACCTCGAGGCCGAGCACGGAGGCGCCGTCTCGGGCCACCGCGTTGATGAAGTCCCGCTCCGAGAATATGCCAACCGGCTTCATCCACCGGTCCTCAACAACCAAGGCGCCGATGCGATGCTCAGCCAGCTTGTGGACAGCGGTCTCAACGCTGTCCGTCGGATGGATCCTGACCACGTGATGGCCTTTGGTCCGCAAAACGTCGGAAATGAGCACGGCTGCCTCCTGTAATCTGGAGCACGGCCCCGGGCACTCTCTCGACGGCGACTGCTCGCGGCCGGTCCCTCGACCCTCTAAATGGTAGCGCGGCAGCGCATCGGCAAAAGGATTGCAGCGGCCGGCACTATTGCGTCGCGAGCGGCTATTGCGCGCGGTTGCGCCGGTAACCGGCGGCCTGCTGGAAGACGTTCGGCTTGCGATAGATCGCAAGGATCACTGCGCCCTCCTGCGAATGGGTCTCGTGAAACGAGCCGGGTTGGCGCCATACGAACTCGCCGGCGCGGCAGATCCCGTCATGATCATAAAAGGATCCCTCGAGCACCCAGCTCTGCTCGATTTCCGGATGCTTATGCATCGGCAAGGTGGCGCCGGGCTCCCATTTGAGGAGGCAGGTCATCTCGCCCTTCTGCTTGTCCTCGTAGAGCACTTTGATCGAGATGCCGTCGAACTGCGTCGGCTCCCATTCGATGGCGCTCGGCTTCACGTAGACCGAGCCGCCGATCGTCGGCTCGACCTTGGGCATCGCCTTCTCGGCTGCTGCAGACATGGTTCTCTCCCAATGGCTCGCCAGCCGAGCATACCCCAACCGCAGAGCGGGAGACGCTGGTTCTCGCCGGCCGGCCGCGGTTATTATCGAGCATCCCGGTGAGGAGAACGACGAAACTCTTCGAGAGGAGATGACCGATGGAATTCGAAACCTACAAAAGTTCGCTCGCTCAAGACGCGCCGCCCGAGGGGCTCAGCATGGCGGCGCAGGCGTTGTGGTGGGAAGCCAAGGGCGATTGGCACCAGGCGCACCAATGCGCGCAGAAGCAGCCGGATGCCGACGGCGCCTGGGCGCACGCCTACCTGCACCGCGTCGAGGGCGACTTGAGGAACGCCGGCGGCTGGTACGGCCGCGCCGGAAAGACCCCGTCGGGGGCGCCCCTGAAGGAGGAATGGGAAACGATCGTCCGCGCGCTGCTGGGTTAACGCGCCGTTAAGGATACCTCGGCATGTTGCCGGCGAGGATTCGTATCGGCAAGCTTGGGTCAGACATGACGACTGTTGCACACCGTCTCGGACGGGTTGCCGGCATCCTGTTGTGTGTCGGGGTTCTGCAGCCGCAGGCGGCGATGGCGGTCGATGCGCAGAAGCACGCCGATATCCAAGTGCTGATGCAGGAGACCGGGATGCTGGCGAACATGAACCGCACTGTCGAACTGATGCTGCCGCAAGTTATCGGGAACCTGAAGAAAATAAATTCCAACATCCCGCAGGCGGCGTGGGATGATTTCGCTCGCATTGGCGCGGAAGAATTCAAAAAGTCGCTGGCCGAGCTCGAGGAGCCGGTGATCACGATCTTCGACAAGAATTTCACCGACGACGAAATCAAACAGCTGACGGCCTTCTACAAGACGCCGCTTGGGCAGAAGGTGGTGACCCAGATGCCGGTCGTGATGCAGCAGAGCGCGCAGCTCGGCCAGATTTGGGGAACGCAGGTGGGCGGGCGGGTCGCGGAACGCATCCGCGCCGCGGCGAAGCAAAAAGGCTACGAACTCTGACCGCGGGTTCGGCTAGCTCGATTTGAGCGATTTCCAGTCGACGCCCTTCTCGAAGGCAGCGGCGGCGCGGTAGATCGTCTCCTCGTCAAAGGCTTTGCCGACCAGCATCATGCCGACCGGCAGATTATCGACCAAGCCACAAGGCAGGCTCATTGCGGGATGGTGCGTGCAGTCGAACTGCGCGGTATTGGCCAGCATCTCGAAGCCGCGCTGCAATATCTGCGCGACCGGCGCACTGGCCTCGGGCAATGGCGTCGCGACGATCGGCAAAGTCGGCATCAGCAACAGATCGTAGCGCGCCAGCACCTCGTCATAGGCGCGCTGCAGGCGGCGTACCAGGTTCTGCGCCTTGGCGTAGTAATGACCGCGGTAACGCGTCACCATGTAATGGCCAAGCAGCATGGTATTTTTCAGCGTATCCGACAGCTCGTCTGCCCGGCTTCGCCAGCCGCTGTGGAAATCGAGCATCGAGGTGACGTAGAGCCCCTGCCAGTTGAAACCAAAGCCATTGCCCAGCATCATCTGCATCGTGGCGCCCTCGGCGGCGATCGCCAGCCAAATTGCCGAGCCGTCGCGGTGCATCGGGATCGACACACTGTCGACCGTGGCGCCCAATCCCCTGAGCCGGTCAGCCGCCTCGCGGACAATCGCATCGACTTGCGGGAGCGACTGCGAATGGCCGAAGCCTTCCTCGACGACGGCGATCCTCAGACCGCCGGCGCCGCTGCCCAATGCGTCGCGATAGGGCTTCGCCGCGGCGCCGTATTGCCGCGGGTCGAGCCCGTCCGGCCCGGCCAATACCTCCAGCAACAGTGCATTGTCCTCGACTGTCGCGGTCATTGGGCCGGTGTGGTCCAATGTCAGCTCGATCGGCATGATGCCGGTGTAAGGCACAAGCCCGTGCGTCGGCTTCATGCCGTAAATGCCGCAGAACGCAGCGGGGATGCGGATCGAGCCGCCCTGGTCACCGCCCAATGCCATCGGCACTTCGCCCGCGGCGACCACGGCGGCGCTGCCCGAGGATGACCCGCCCGCCGAATAGCCCATGCGGTGCGGGTTGTGCACTGGGCCGGTGGCGCTGGTGTGGCTGCCGCCGGAAAAACAGAAATATTCGCACACCGTCTTGCCGGTGATCGTGCCGCCGGCATCGAGAACCCGCGTAACAACGGTCGCGTCGATATCGGGCACATAGCCCTCCATCGTCGAGGCGCCGTTCATCATCGGTACGCCGGCGAGACAAACATTGTCTTTCAGCGCGATTTTCTTGCCCTTGAGCTTGCCCGATGCGGCGCCCTCGATGTCGGTCCTGACATACCACGCGCCGTAGCGGTTCTCCTCCGGCGTCGGGCGGCGGCCCGGCAGGCGCGGATAGGTGACCGGCGGCAATTCGTCCGGCATGCGGTCGAGCCTGCTGTAAGCCTCGAACGCCGCCGCAAGGCTCTGATGATGCGCGGAAAGGTCAACCTCGGGCAGAGCGAGGCCGAGCTCCGTGGCGACCTCGCCCAGCTGCTCGAGCGTTGGGACCTTGACGGTGTTGAGCGACATCGCGCTAGCTGGCCGGCGCCTGGTGGTAGCGGCGCCCGGCCAGATACCGGACACCGTCCGGTCCGCTGCGCTCCGCGTGCCAGCGGCCCGCGCTCATCGCAAACGTATCGCCGGCACGGTAGGTGCGCTCCTCGCCGTCGCAGGCCACCGTCATCTCGCCTTCGAGCACCATCAGGCGCGCATCGAATTCATGGGCGTGCTCCGAATTGATGTGGCCCGCTGGCATTTGCCGGTCGACGACTTCCCGATAGCCTTGGGCGCTCAGCTCGGTCTCAAAATCCGTCCGGTTCATCGGCTGCTCCCTCGTGAATGTCGGACCGTGATCCTAGCACGAGAGGCCGCCGTTGCGGCGATAACGTTATGTGCGGCGCTGCCCGGCTGCGCCGCCCGCCGATGGCGCTCGGCGAGCATGTCCGATGGGGTGATAAGCGCAATTGCCGATTGCAATTTGTTCTGCCACCCGGTCACGACGTCGCCTTCGCCGCGCATCAGTGCGTTGAACCCCTGCTTGGCGACATCGGCCGGGTCGTCTTTCTTGCTGCGCCCGATCTTGGTGTCGAGCATGTCGGCACGTTCGAGGAAATCGGTTTCTGTCGCCCCCGGCATCAGGCAGGTGACCGTGACGCCGCTGTCTTTGATCTCGTGGCGCAGTGCGAACGAAAACGAGTCGAGAAACGCTTGGTGCCGTTGTTGACCGCCTGGTATGTGCCAGGCATAAAGCCGGCAATCGATCCGGTAATCAGGATGCGCCCCGAACCGCCCACCCGCACGTCGCGCCCCACCCTTTGCAGCAGGTACAGGGTTCCAGTAATCTTGGTGTTCACGACCATCAGCGAGTCGATCTCGCTGTGGTCATTGTGCAAATCCTGCAGAACCCCTTCTGCGATACCCAGCATTTCCCGGATCGTGGTCGACAGCCTTTCGATGAGCGCGCACGAAGGATTAACCCGGCGAGCCCTCTACAATTCCCAGCCTTCCGCTACCCGGTGAAAGCCGGCATCGCCCTTGAACATCCGCACATCGAGCGGAAACAGGCCGCATCGATCGCGCACCGGCCGTAGCGGTGGTGGACGCGATCGATCAGCGGCGACAGTTTCCGGCGCCGGTCATCATCAGCCGCGAACAGATCCGGCTGATGTTGGACGGCGGGCACTAGGTCGAGCAGCACACCATATCGACGCTTAGTGGCTTGGTGCGCGGGACCCGCTGCCAA
>JAFASL010000830.1 GCA_019244535.1 Alphaproteobacteria bacterium | reverse complement strand
CTGCGCCGTCTCGGTGCCTCGCCGGACTGGAGCCGTGAGCGCTTCACGATGGACCCCGGGCTTGCGGCCGCGGTCCGCCGCGTCTTTGTAACGCTTTATCGCGAAGGTCTCGTCTACCGGGACAAGCGGCTGGTCAACTGGGACCCGGTGATGCACACCGTGATCTCTGATCTCGAAGTAGAAAGCCGCGAGATCAAAGGGTCGCTATGGCATATCCGCTATCCGGTAGCGGATATGCCTGACCGATTTATCGTCGTGGCCACAACCCGGCCCGAAACGATGCTCGGCGACAGCGGCGTTGCGGTCCACCCGAACGATCCGCGATTTGCCGATCTGGTTGGAAAATTCGTGCGGCTCCCGCTTACCGGTCGCCTCGTGCCGATCGTCGCCGACGAGCATGCGGACCCGGAGACCGGCAGCGGCGCGGTCAAGATCACACCGGCTCACGATTTTGCCGATTTCGAAGTCGGTCGGCGGCATAGCCTGGCGCTGATCAACATCTTCGATCAGGACGCCCGGCTCACTGATGCGGTACCCGCCGCCTATCGCGGCCTGGACAGGTTCGAAGCGCGCGAAAAGGTCATCGCCGATCTTGCGACAGGCGGCTTCCTCGACCGAGTGGAACAGCACACGCTGATGGTGCCGCATCACGACCGCTCGGGAGTGGTGATCGAGCCTTGGCTTATGGACCAATGGTATTGCGATGCCCGAGTGCTCGCCGGCCCGGCGATCGCGGCAGTCGAGGATGGACGAACGCGATTTGTACCCCGCCAGTGGGAAAATACCTTTTTTGATTGGATGCGCAAAATCCAGCCCTGGTGCATCTCCCGCCAGCTTTGGTGGGGTCATCAAATCCCCGTGTGGTACGGTCCGGACGGCGCGGTCCTTGTCGCGGAAACCGAGGAGGACGCGCAGCGGCAGGCGGCTGAGCATTATGGCGGGCCGGTCGAGCTGCGTCGCGACCCGGATGTCCTCGACACATGGTTTTCCTCGGCTCTATGGCCGTTCTCCACCTTGGGCTGGCCAGAGCCGACTAAGGAGCTGGCGCGGTATTACCCGACCGACGTCCTGGTGACCGGTTTCGACATCATCTTCTTCTGGGTCGCCAGAATGATGATGATGGGGTTCCACTTCATGGGCGACGTGCCATTCCGCACAGTCTACATCCACGCGCTGGTGCGCGATGCGCATGGCCAGAAGATGTCGAAATCCCGCGGCAACACGATCGATCCACTCGAGCTCGTAGACCGTTACGGCGCCGACGCATTGAGGTTCACACTGGCGGCCATGGCCGTGCCTGGCCGCGACATCAAGCTCTCCAAAGACCGCGTCGAGGGCTACCGAAATTTTGCGACAAAGCTATGGAACGCGGCGCGCTACACCGAGATGAACGGTTGCACACTCGTCCCCGATTTTGCCCCTGAGAAATGCCGGCTAACCGTCAACCGGTGGATAGCCGCAGCGGTGGCGGATTGCGCTGCCTCAGTCACTGCGGCCCTGGACTCCTATCGCTTCGACGAGGCGGCCAGCCGACTCTACCAGTTTGTGTGGGGCACGTTCTGCGATTGGTACCTGGAGTTCACCAAACCGATCCTGCAAGGCGAGGATCCGGCAGCACGCGCTGAGACGCAGGCGATGGCGGCGTGGACCCTGGGGCGCATTGTCCACCTGCTGCACCCGATCATGCCGTTCATCACCGAGGAGGTCTGGGAACAGCTCGCCGGTGATGCGGCGGGGATGCTGATCACCGCGGCGTGGCCCGAGAAGCCGCGTGATCCGCCCGACGCCGAGGCCTCCGCGGAAATGGAATGGGGTGTACAGACGATCTCGGCAATCCGAGCCCTCCGGGTCGAGCTGAATGTCCCATGGACCGCCAGGGTTCCTCTCTTGATCAAGGATGCAGACCCTGTTGCAGCACGGAGGATCGAACGGCACCGCGAGCATTTTGTACGTCTCGCCCACGTCGATAAGTTCGAGATCGTCAAGGCGGTTCCACCAGATGGAGTTCAGACGGTAGTCGATGGGGCAACCTTGATTTTAAGGCTCGGTCAGGTCGTCGATTTCGCTAAAGAAAGGGAAAGGCTCGGCAAAGAAATCGGCAAGCTTGATACAGAGCTGACCAAAATTACCGCGAAGCTTGCCAACCCCAATTTTCTCACCAAAGCCAAGCCCGATGTGGTCGAAGAGCAGCGCGAGCGGCAAATCGAGACGGCCCGCGACCGCGACCGTCTGAAGGCCGCCTATGACCGGCTGACAACAGGCTGATGGCAGGAGCCCGAATCCTTCGTGCAGAAGATTTGATCCCCGGAGGATTGGCGACGCCTGATCGGCTTCGCGAAATCCGTCAGGTTGCAGAGCAGTTCGCTGTCGCGGTCACGGACGACTTGGCGGAGCTGATCGACGCCGAGGACAATCGAGACCCGATAGCAGCGCAGTTTCTACCGAGCCGGGCCGAACTCAAAAAAGCAGCAGAGGAACTTGATGACCCGATCGGCGACGATCGTTGCTCTCCGGTGCCGGGCATTGTCCATCGTTACCCCGACCGCGTATTGCTTAAGCCGCTTCTGTTGTGCCCGGTTTATTGTCGCTTTTGTTTTCGCCGAGAGGTGGTGGGCAACAAATCCGGCGTGCTCGGCCGAGCGGCATTGAACATCGCCTTGGATTATATCCGGCGGCACTCGCAGATCTGGGAAGTAATTGTCACCGGCGGCGACCCGTTTCTGCTGGCACCCCGTCGCATCGGCGAGATCGTACGCGCCCTCGACCAAGTAGCGCATCTGGGGGTAATCCGCTTTCACACGCGGGTTCCGGTTGCCGATCCGCGCCGCGTCACTTCTGCTCTGGTAGAGGCGCTCGCCGCAGAAAAGGCAGTCTACGTTGTAGTTCATGCGAACCATCCTCGCGAGCTGACTTCGAAAGCACGCGAGGCAGCCCTAAAGCTGAGCCGCGCCGGCATACCTCTGCTGTCCCAGACCGTTCTGCTGCGCGGCATCAACGATGATGCGGCCGTATTGGAAGCGCTGTTCCGCGGGCTCGTCGCGATGCGCGTCAAGCCTTATTACCTGCACCATGCCGATTTAGCCCGTGGTACCTCGCATTTTCGTACTGGCATTGCCTCCGGACAGCGGCTCGTTGGCTCTCTGCGCGGCCGGGTTTCCGGACTTTGTCAACCGACCTATGTGCTCGACATTCCCGGCGGATACGGAAAAGTGTCGATCGCACCTTGCGCAATCACTTCCCAAAGTCTGGCAGACGGGTGGATAATCGAAGACAGGGCG
This sequence comes from Alphaproteobacteria bacterium, assembly GCA_019244535.1. GTDB lineage: Bacteria > Pseudomonadota > Alphaproteobacteria > ATCC43930 > CGMCC-115725 > AP-15. The sequence goes on along the minus strand of JAFASL010000830.1, from coordinate 611 downwards.
GGCGTTCGGCACCCTTACCCGGCCGATCCGTCCGAAACGGAGGGTTAAGGAGGATCGACCGTGGACGAGCCGGGCGATCCTGTCATGATCGTCGTCGGCGGCGGTGCAATAGCGCTCAGCACGGCCCAAGAGCTGTGCGCGCTACCAGGGCATCGGGTGACCGTCCTCTGGCGTAGAGATCCGGATCTGGCGCGCGCCGTCGAGAGCATCGGGGCGGTCTTTATCACCACGGCCCGCCCGGATAGCAGTGAGGGGCTGGAGCGCGCCGGGGTGCGCCGCGCCATCACGATCTTGGCACTCTCGCCGGATGATCATCTAAACCTTCACGCTGCTCTCCTCGCACGTGACCTCAACCCGCGCATCCGCATTGTCTTGCGGCAATTCAACCGGACTCTAGCCCACAAAATCGAGCAGAACCTGCCAAATTGCTCGGTTCTGTCGCTCGCCTGGCATTCCGCCGCGACCTATGCCGCAGCCGCGATCGATCCTTCCTGCTTCCGCGGGTTGCAGTTCCCGGAACCCGACGGCCCGCTGACCGGCTTTGCCACTCGGATCGCCCGGGATTGCGGGGTCAGCGGAGATACCATCGCGCAAGCCGAGCAGGTGCTCGG
>JAFASL010000705.1 GCA_019244535.1 Alphaproteobacteria bacterium | reverse complement strand
GCAGCAGCTGCCGGAGCGGCTGTTCCAATCCGTCCGCGCGCTCAGCTTTTAGCACAACCACCGACATCAACATAGAACGCCGACCCTGGCTCGATCAGCCGGCGCGCGCCAGATTGCGCAGCGCCGAGGCGGCAATCACACGCCCCTCGCCACGATATGCCTCGTGATTGGCCTCGATCTCGTTGAGCCGGTAAAGATAATTGACCATGATCCCAGCCGATTGCTGCAGACCCTTCGCGGAGACGTCGCCGAGCCAATTGAGCCGCTCGACCCGCGCTCCGTTGCTGAGGTGAAAATGCGCCACAGGGTCGAGCGCGCGTCCGGACGGGGTTCGTTCCCGGACCAGGTATCGCGCGCACAGCCGCAACAGCGGCTCGCGGAGTGCCCCGGCAATCTGCGTGTCGGCGTCCCAGCCTTCCTTGTCGAGCAGCGATGGGAGATCGCCCGCGGGCGCCTCTTCGCCTAGCGCTTCGATCGCGCTGCGTTCGGCCGGCAGCAGCAGATCGTTGTGAGACGATCGGGCCTCGCGCTCGAGCCACGCCCGGAAGCCCGGGATTGGCGACAAGGTGGCGAAGATTTTCAGGCGCGGCAGCTCGACCGCAAGCGCATCGGCAACCCGTTTTATCAGAAAGTCGCCAAAGCTGATCCCGGCGAGACCACGCTGACAGTTCGAGATCGAATAGAAGATCGCGGCGTCCGCTGCCTGCGGATCGCCAATCGGCGCCGCTTCGTCGAGCAGCGCATGAACGTCGCTCGCCATGCCCGAAACGAGCGCCACCTCGACAAAGATCAGAGGCTCGTCGGGCATGCGCGGATGAAAGAAGGCAAAGCAGCGGCGATCCGCATCGAGCCGGTTCTTCAGGTCGGTCCATCCGCGAATCTCATGCACCGCCTCGTACACCATCAGCTTTTCAAGCAATGCCGCAGACGATTCCCAGGTGATCCGCTTCAGTTCGAGAAACCCGATATCGAACCAGTTGGCGAGCAACCGTTTCAGATCCGCCTCGAGCCCGCTCAAGACCCGGTCTCTCTGCCCGAGGTCGATCAGCTCGGCCCGCCGGTCCACGAGAAATTTGACCCCTTCGGGAAGCGCGTTGAACTGGCGCAATAACGTGATCCTCGGCGGCTCCAAGGCGTCCCGCAGAGCCCGCTCCTCGGCCGAGCGCTCGGCCGGCTCGACGGCTCCGATCAGACCCTCGCAATGGCGCCTCACCTCGTCATGGTCGACGTCGAATTCGCGGGCGAGCAATTGCAGGAAGCGTTCGCGGCCGGCGCTGTCGAGCAGCAAATAGGTACGCCCAAGATCGGCGGCCCGGGCGCGCGACGTGACACCGCCCGCACGCCCGTCGAGACAACTCAACATCTGCTGATGCAGCCGGCTCGCATCCTCGCCGGGAAGATCCGGACGGGGAGTCCCGGTCAGAACTCCGCGGGCCGATTCGGCGATGTCGCGCCATGCGCTGCGCAAATTGGTCAGCGTCCGGTCGAACACGCCCTCGAAAAAGCCGGCGGGAGCGGGATCGGTCATCTTTACTACTGGAGCAGTGGCGGGCGCCGAACGAGACGCGATGGGCTGCCCCGCGTCAATCCCAAAAACGACCGTTTACTCAACCTGTTCCGCCGATGGCCTTTGAGGTGTCGGGCATCAGGCTTTGCAACACTGGCACTATCGTGCCGAGCAGATCCTCGGCGACGAGACCGAGGCCGAAACGGTCCGCCGCCGCACCATGGATCCACGCGGCCGCCGCAGCCGCCGCGAATGGATCCATACCCTGTGCGAGCAGGCCGAGGATGATCCCGGCAAGCACATCGCCGCTGCCCGCAGTCGCCAGCTGCGGCGGCGCGTTTGAGTTGATCGTAACCCGTCCGTCCGGCCCCGCGATCACCGTATCGGCGCCTTTGAGCAGCACCACCGTGCCGCTCCGACGCGCCGCCCGGCGCGTCCGCTCGACCTTGTCGCCGGCGGTATCGAACAGACGCGAAAACTCGCCCGCATGAGGGGTCATCACGCACGCCGACCGGATTGCCGAAAACAACGTGTCGGGATCCTCGGCGAAGGAGGTTAGCGCGTCGGCGTCGATCACCGCGCTCTTACTGGCGCCGAGAATCGCCAACGTTTTATGCCGTGTCTCGTCGCCTACCCCGGCGCCCGGGCCGATCAATGCGGCGTTGCGCCGTCTGTCCTCGAGAAGAGCGCGGAAACCGCCAAGATCCGCCACGGGATGCACGATGATGCCGGTCAAAGCCCCGGCATAGATTGGGAAGGCGGTTTCGGGGGCGGCGACCGTAATCAACCCGGCGCCGAGCCGGGCGGCGGCGCGCGCCGCCAGCCGGGCCGCGCCGGTCATCAGCGCGCCGCCCGCGACGAGCGCATGCCCCCGGGCGTATTTGTGGGTTTCGGGCCCCGGCAGGGGAAAACCGGCGAGCCACCACGCGGGACCGTTCTCCACCGTGGTCGGGGTGATGCGGTCGAGCACGGAATCGGGAATGCCGATTTGCTCGAGCACCGTCTCGCCGCAATAGCTGCGCCCGGGCAGCAGCAAGTGTCCCGGCTTCTTGCGGAAAAACGTAACGGTCAGGGTCGCACGCGCCGCGATCCCGCGGACCTCGCCGCTCGCCCCGTCGACGCCGCTCGGCACATCGATCGCGACGACCGGCAGCCGCCGTTCGCCGACCGCTTCGATGACGGCGCGCGCCACGCCCTCGACCGGTCGTGCGAGACCCGCGCCAAAGATGCCGTCGATAACCAGCACGGCCCCGTCGAGGACCGAGGGTTCCAATGTCTCGACATCTCCCCGCCAGCGAGTCGCCGCCTGTGCGGCGTCGCCTCGCAGGGCCGTGGCGGAGCCGAGCATGGCCAGGCGCACCGGCCAACCGCGCTCGGCCAGCACGCGCGCAGCGACAAAACCGTCACCGCCGTTGTTTCCTGGCCCGCAGAGCACCGCGAGCGGCCGCGGAGACCACCGCCGCGCAATGGCGTCGGCAACTCGGCCGCCGGCGTTTTCCATCAGTTCGATGCCGGGCACACCGTCCGCGATCGTCAACCGGTCGGCCTCGCCCATCTCTGCCGGGGTCAGCAGAGCAAGCGCACGCCAGCCCGCGGAGGAAATCGTCATGGGCGAGATGTGGGAAGCACCCTGGGCCGGCGTAAGCCCGGCTTGACCTGCGGCCCGCGAATCGTTACCTGCACCGCCGGCGGCGGGTGTAGCTCAGCTGGTTAGAGCGCCAGATTGTGGATCTGGATGTCGTGGGTTCGAATCCCATCACTCGCCCCAGTCTTCCTGCTTGTCCGGACCGGAGACATAGGTAACGAAACGTACCTAAGACATGGGTGACAACCCTGTGCCGAAGGGGTTGTCGAGAGGTTGCAGGGTTTTCTGTTCGAGATCGATGAAGCCAAGATCGTAGTGCATGAAGCTGACGATCCAAATA
>JAFASL010000699.1 GCA_019244535.1 Alphaproteobacteria bacterium | reverse complement strand
ATGCGGACGCCGACATCGGACCCGATGGCTTCAGGCCGCTGCGGCAAGCCGTGCAGCGGCTACGCGCCGCGGCATAGGCGTTTACGGTCCGTCCCGCTTAGCGTGAATCCAGACTCCGTCCTATGGCGTGACCCCAGATTGGCGAGCGTCCGCTTTCGGACCTTGCTGCCCTCGCGATAGCTCTCACGCAGCAGCACAGCGGAAGCGGAGCGGCCGTTCGGTACCACATCGATAAACATGAGCCGAGCGAATCACGCCGATTCGCGCCGAGGCAAGCCCCTTTGTATGGACACATTCAGACAGCCCGATTGAAGTGGACCCGGAAAACGGGACGGGGCTTAATTGGAAGCGAGCGCCGTTCTGTCGTGATAGACGGAGCGGACGATGAGGAAGACGAGACGTAAGATCGATGCGGGGCTGAAGGCGAAGATCGCGCTGGAGGCAATGCGTGAACAGGCGACTGTCGCCGATCTGGCGCTGCGTTATCAGGTGCATCCGAACCAGGTCTACGCCTGGAAGAAGCAGCTGCAGGAGGAGGCGGCGCGGGCGTTCGACCCCAAGGTCGGGCAGGAAGCCGAGGCCCAGGCGGAGCGCGAGATCGAGCGGCTGCACGCGAAGATCGGCCGGTTGACGATCGAGAACGATTTTTTCGCCAAGAGGTTCGGACGATGAGCGCGCCGGACCGCAGAGCGAAGCTCGATCGCGACCACCCGCATCTGTCGGTGCGGCGCCAGTGTGCGATGCTCGGCATCGCTCGTTCCGGCGTCTATCGCCCGCCGCCTCCGGCGAATGATGACGAGCTGGCGCTGCTGCGCCGGATCGACGAGCTGTATACGCGCTGGCCGTTCCTGGGCTCGCGCCGGATGACGGCGATGCTGCGGGCCGAGGGTGTCTCGATCAACCGCAAGCGCGTGCAGCGGCTGATGCGGCGTATGGGGATCGCCGCCCTGGGACCGAAGCCGCGGACCACGAAGTCCGCGCCGGGACACATCATCCACCCCTATCTGCTGCGTGAAATCACGGTCGATCGGGTCAACCAAGTCTGGGCGGCCGATATCACCTATGTTCCGATCGGGCGCGGCTTTCTCTATCTCGTGGCGGTGATGGATTGGGCGAGCCGGGCGGTGCTGGCTTGGCGGCTGTCGAACAGCATGGACGTCGCATTCTGTGTTTCGGCGCTGGAGGAAGCCTTGGCGCGGTTCGGTCGGCCGGAGATCTTCAATACCGATCAGGGTAGCCAATTCACCAGCGCCGCCTTCACCGGGGTGCTGGCCGCTGCCGGGATCCGCATTTCCATGGACGGCCGCGGCCGCTGGATTGACAATGTGTTCATCGAGCGTCTGTGGCGATCGCTCAAGCACGAGGACGTCGTGTGCTGTGAAAGTCGGGCTGCGTGAAGAAGCCCCGACGAAGCTTTGTCAGAGATGGAGGATGGCCCTCCGAAGTCGGTCTGCAGGGGCAGACTTCAAACCGCCCCAAGCTGCGAGGGTAAAGAGCCCTGGTGGTGAGCGTTGGGGAAAAGGCGGGAGAAATCCCGTCAGGTATGGCCCAGGGAGACGAACGCGAGTGAACCGCTGATGACGTGTCGTAACGTGTCCTATCGGCGTCGAAACCGGGATCTGGATGTCTATCCCGCGAGCACGGGTTGGGGGAAGCCTGCCGACTGCCCAACCGGCGTCCGGCATGAAGGCGGCGTGACCCTGGGACAGGCTCTGACAAGGAACACAGGAACCTGTCGCTCTGATGTGAAGGGAGAAACCCAAGCGGCCAACAGCCGCAAGGGCCAGATTACCGATGCGGAGCACAGGGGCGGAAACGCCCGTAGTAGGGACGAGGGTGCTGTAATGGCGCCGGACCGAAGGGGCGTTGTCATCCGGCTTTATGCGGCCGACAACCCGAAAGGGGATGATCGGCATGGATAAGGCCAAACCGTTTTGTATTGCCAAACGCGATGTGTGGGAGGCGTACAAGCGAGTGAAGGCGAACCAGGGGGCGGCCGGCGTTGACGGACAATCCATCGAGGACTTCGACAGAGATCTGAACAAGAACCTCTATCGGATCTGGAATCGGATGTGTTCCGGCAGCTACTTCCCGCCGCCGGTGCGGCGCGTCGACATACCGAAAGGCGACACGGGCAGCACAAGGCCGTTGGGAATGCCGACGGTCTCGGACCGGATCGCCCAGATGGTTGTCAAGCGCTACCTGGAACCGATCCTGGAACCCGTGTTCCACGAGGATTCCTATGGATACCGACCGGGAAAATCCGCGCATGACGCGCTGGCTGTGGCCCGACGTCGTTGTTGGAGCCACGACTGGGTGCTCGACCTCGACATCAAGAGCTTCTTCGACGAAATCGACTGGAGCCTTTTGATGAAGGCCGTGCGCAAGCACACCGACTGCAAATGGGTGCTTCTCTACCTGCAACGGTGGCTGGAAGCGCCCGTGAGCATGCCGAACGGAGCCTTGGTCGGACGAGAGAGAGGAACCCCGCAGGGGGCTGTTGTCAGCCCCGTGCTGGCGAATCTCTTCCTTCACTACGTCTTCGATACCTGGATGCGCCGGAACCATCCGGACGTCCCGTTCGAACGATACGCTGATGACGTCATCTGCCATTGCCGAAGCGAAGCACAAGCGCGTGACCTGCGTCAGGCGCTGGAAACGAGGTTTGCGGAATGCGAGCTACGGCTGCATCCGGAAAAGACCAAGATCGTTTACTGTAACGATGCGAACCGCCCCGGACCCTACCCGGTGCGGTCGTTTGACTTCCTTGGCTACACCTTCCGGCCGAGAACGGCGAGTAACCGCCGTGGCGAACGGTTCGTCGCATTCCTTCCGGCAATCAGCAAGAAGGCCGGCAAACGGATGCGGCTTAGCGTGCGCCGATGGCGACTGCATCTACGGAACGATCTCGCTCTGGGGGACGTCGCCGCCTGGGTTCGCCCGGTCCTCACAGGCTGGGTGCGCTACTACGGCAGGTTCTACCCCTCGAAGCTTCAGGAGGAGCTGCGCACGATTGATGCCTACATCGTTCGATGGGCGGCTCGGAAATACAAGCGGTTCAAGGGCCACACGTTGGCGACCTGGGACTGGTTGCGCTCGCTCAAGCAGCGGAACCCGCACCTGTTCGCGCACTGGACCCTGGGACCGGCGGTCGGATGACGGGAGCCGGATGAATCGAGAGGTTCACGTCCGGTTCTGGGAGAGCGCGAGGCTGAAATGCCTCGCGCTACTCGACTACCTGAAGGGATATGCCGATGGGCACGAGGCGAAGGCGGGGATCGCCGAATGGATCCGCTTTACAATACTCAGCGCCCACATCAGTCCTTGGGAACTCGAACGCCGATGGCAGTCTGGCGTGAGGGCGTCACCGGTGTTCTCGGCGAAGCGGCTGTGGATATGACGCTGCGCTTGGACAACGCTCGCGCGTTGCCCACATATCCCCAGTCGCCGCAGCAACAGCAGGCAGCCTGAGACTCGTGATGATCAGAACGGCGCCGCTTCCACCTTAAGGCCCGGCCAAACTGGTCCTCAATGCGGGGTCCACCTCACGATCACCGCGTTTTTGCGAAGCGGCGGCTTTGGAAAGAGGCAGTCTCATCCGGCTTGGTCGGATCGAGATGCGTCGAGATCGTCTGGGGGCGTTTGCGCGATCGCTGACCCATGACGATCACGTGGTGATCGAGGCAACCGGGAACGCTGCGGCGGTGGCCGAGGTCTTGCGTCCGCACGTCGGCCGCGCGGTAATTGCCAATCCGCAGCAGGTACGGCTGATCGCACACGCCAAGATCAAGACCGATCGCATCGACGCATCAGTGCTGGCGCGGCTCTACGCGAGCGGATTTCTACCGGAAGTCTGGATACCCGACGAGCGGACGCAGGCGCTGCGCCGCCAGGTCACCCGGCGAAACCAACTGGTTCGCCAGCGCACGCGTCTGAAGAATATCGTGCAGTCGATCCTGCATTCCCACCTGATCCCGCCCTGCCCGACAGCAGCCCTGTTTGGTCCGAAGGGTCGCGCATGGCTCGCGGAACAAAACGTGCCTGCGGATGAGCGTTTTGCGGTCGAGCGCCACGTGCGGGAATATGACCGGCTGGGAGACGATCTCAGCGCAGTCGAGCGAGACTTGGCACGGAACGCCCTGGCGGACGAGCACGCGAAGCGGCTGATAACGATCCCTGGAATCCACATGGTCGTTGCCGTCGGCGTCATGGCGGCCATCGGTTCCATCGAGCGCTTTGCCAGCCCGCAGCAGCTGGTCAGTTATTTCGGGCTGAACCCAAGCGTCCGTCAGTCAGGAACCGGCCCGGTCCATCGCGGCCGGATCACCAAGCGGGGACGCGGACACGCCCGCGGCATGCTGGTCGAGGCGGCTTGGGTCGCGGCGCGTGTCCCAGGTCCGTTGCGCGCCTTCTTCCTGCGGATCCGCGCCCGGCGCGGCCCGCATGTCGCCGCTGTCGCCACCGCCCGCAAGCTCGCGTTCCTGATCTGGCACATGCTGCGCCGGCGCGAAGATTACGCCTGGATGCGTCCCGCCCTGCACGCCAGAAAAATCCGCGACGTCGAACTGAGCGCCGGGCATCCGGCGCGACGTGGCCAGCGTGGCGCGGCGTACGCCTACAACCTCAGCACAGCGCGCCAGCGAGAACGGCGGCGAGTCGAGCAGGCCGAAAAAGCTTACCAACGGCTGGTCCAAGGCTGGACCCAGCACGGACCCAAGGTGCGCATAGGCGCCGCAAAGGAGGAGCGTCGATGAAGGCTGCGCGGCAGGGCTCTCACCTCACACCCTGCTCTTCGCCGCGCGGTCACCCATGCGCCAGGAGACGATAGCACGCCAGTTTGAAAAAAAGGGCTGTTCAATCTCATCCGTCGTCTGTGGCCGCTTTGTCCGTGTTCTTGAATGGTCCACGTCCTCGACCGCGAGATAGAGCTCGTATTCGTGCCGCTCGGGGTTGCCTCAATACTCGGTGCCGCGGTCGGTCAGCACCCTACAGAGCCGGATGTCATGCTCGTCGTAGAACGGTACCGCCCGGTCGTTCAGCAGATCAGCCGCGGTGATCGGGGTCTTGCGGTCGTACAGTCTGGCCTGCTGGTAAATGCGCCCGACCCCTTTCATGTTGCCGACGTAAAACGTGTCCTGGGCGCCGCAATAGCCAGGGCAC
>JAFASL010000662.1 GCA_019244535.1 Alphaproteobacteria bacterium | reverse complement strand
CGACGCTGAACGCGCGCGTCGCACGCCTCGACACCGGTATGGCCTGGGCGGAGGACCCGCCCTCGCGCACCCGCCATCTGATCGGCAATATCGAGGTTGAGCCGGGCGATACCGAAGCCGAGCTCAAGGTCTATTCGAACTTTATCGTGTACCGCAGCCGGGCGGAGACCGAGCAGGACTTTTACGTCGGGGCGCGCAGCGATGTATTGCGGCGCGTCGACGGCGTCCTGAAAATCGCCAGCCGCAAGATCACGCTCGATCAGAACGTGCTGCTCGCCAAGAACGTCAGTATCTTCTTCTGACGGGTCAGCGCGAAGAGCTCAACCCGATTCAGTCGAACCGCGGCCAGCCGCGGCGCAGGTAGGCGCCGTCCCAGAAGAGCCATTCGTACTGGCAGGCGCGGGTAAAGGCCGCCAACATCTTGGCGCGGGTCTGCGGGGTCACGGAATTGGCGGCCCTATCGGTTATCGCGATGACTGTGCGGACCGCCTCGCCAAAGCGCTCGTCAGTGTAAGTATCGATCCATGCGCTGTAGGGATTCTGCGGCGCCGCCGTCCGGGCGATTGCGCAGCCGACATCCCAATACAGCCAGAAACAGGGCAGCAGCGCCGCGACCAGCACCTCCCAAGGATCATGATAGGCGGCGGCGATCAGATAGCTCGTGTAAGCGAGGCAATCCGGTGACGGCTCGGCCTCGGCAATGCCCGCCGGGTCGACGCCAAAGTCACGCAAATACCGGCCGTGCAACGCCTGCTCGACGGCGATTGCCCCCAGTGCCGATTGCGCGAAGGACTGCATTGTTGCCGAGTCGGGTGCTTTCGCCGCCGAGATCGCGAGAGCGCGCGAGAATTGGCCGAGATAGATCGCGTCCTGAACAATGTAGGTCTGAAAGCGGTCGCGGCTCAATGAACCGGCTGCGAGTTCGGTGTTGAAAGGCAACGTGTGGATGGCGTTTCGCAGAATTGCGGTACGCTCCCAAGCGTCATCGGAAAAGCGGATCATCCCGGTGTCTCCGGAGAATTACCAGCATTTGGAATAGTCGCAACTGGTGCACTGGTCGCAACCTTCGATGCGGATCAGCGCCGCTTCGCCGCATTTCGGGCACTGCGTCATGCGCATCGCGCGCGGACTCTGATCGGATATCAGCGGGCTTCCTACCGCAAGCTTCTGGTCTCTCATAACGGTTCTCTGACCGCGCGCCGGCAGAAACCCGATTTCGATCATGTGGCGTTCGATGACGTCGCCGATCGCAGCGAGCAGCGAAGGCACGTACCGGCCCTCCATCCAGGCGCCGCCGCGCGGGTCAAACACCGCCTTCATCTCCTCGACGACAAACGAGACATCGCCGCCTCGGCGGAAGACTGCGCTGATCATGCGGGTCAATGCGACAGTCCAGGCGTAATGCTCCATGTTCTTCGAGTTGATGAACACCTCGAAGGGCCGTCGGCGGCCGTCCTGAACGATATCGTTTAACGTGATGTAGAGCGCGTGCTCGCTATCCGGCCAGTTGAGCTTGTAGGTCTGGCCGGGGAGCGCCTCCGGCCGGCTCAAGGGCTGCGTCATGTACACGACAGCGCCGGCCTCGAAAATGTCGGCCGGCTTGAGGGAGGGCGCCGGCGGGGGCAGCGGCAGCTCCGGTTGCCGCATTGGACCCGGCACCCTCGGCTCTGCTGGCGCCTCGGGTCTCGCTGCGAGCACGGCACCGGTGACCTCGTTGGGCCGATAGGTCGTGCAGCCTTTGCAGCCGAGCGCGTAGGCCTGCAGATAGACGTCCTTGAAACGCTCGAACGGGATATCGGCCGGAACGTTGATCGTCTTCGAGATCGAGCTGTCTACGTATTTCTGGACCGCTGCCTGCATCACGACGTGATCTTCGGGTGTCAGGACCTGCGCATCGATAAAATAGTCCGGCAATGGAGCCAGCTCGCCCTTTACCCGGCGGAACAAACGGTAGGCGTAATCGGTTACCTCCTCTTCGCGGCGGGTGCCGTCGGGCATCAGCACATTGCGAATGTGGCGGAAGCTGAACACCGGCTCGATGCCGGACGAGACATTGTCCGCAAAAAGCGAGATCGTCCCTGTCGGAGCAACCGAAGTCAGAAGCGCATTGCGAATGCCGTGCTGCGCGATTTGTGCACGCACCTCCTCGTCCAATCCCATCACCGTCTCGCCGGCCAGGTATTGCTCGCGGTCGAAGAGCGGGAACGCACCCTTTTCCGCCGCGAGGGCACAAGAGGCGAGGTAGGCCTCGCGCTGGATCGCACCGAGCCAGCTCTCGGTGGCCGTAACCGCCGCCGCCGATCCATAGCGCAGCCCACACATGATAAGCGCATCGGCGAGCCCGGTGACGCCGAGGCCGATGCGGCGTTTCTGGCGCGCTTCCTCCCGTTGCTGCGGCAATGGGAACTGCGAAATGTCGACAACATTGTCCATCATGCGGACGCAATCCGGC
>JAFASL010000566.1 GCA_019244535.1 Alphaproteobacteria bacterium | reverse complement strand
GACGGCAGAACCCGGGTGCTCGGCTACACCCGTACAATCGGCAGCGGCGGCGTGAACTATTATTCTCTCGGCCATTGTCACAACCCGGCAATCCGCGCGGGCCGTCCCTCCGACGCTGCGGACACGACGCCGCTAACCTTTCACGGCTCGTGGGAAAAGGAGCCCTTTATCGTGCTGCTGCGCAACGCCATCGCCTGGGGCATGCACGCCTGACCCCGACGGCGATCGAGTGGCATCGACCGGTTTGGCGTCCCCAAGGGGGCGCTAACTTTACCAAAAACGCAGTAACAATGAGGTGGGACACTTTTGTTTCGTCGTTTCTCGCGCGTTTTCGGAATGAATGTCCGACGAAGCTGGAACGCCGAAGGCTGATCGCAATCGCCTCCGGGCGCTACTTTCGCATGACTGTGGGCCCACTGCTCGGGCTTAACGAGCCGTGTTCGCTTTTCGATCTCGATGCGTCAAAACGGGTGTTCGAGGGCGAAACGCACGACTCTGGCTCGCTGCGGCTCTGCGACGCCATAGGTGATCAGCGCCAGCTTTGCCTTTATCGGCCCGAGCTCGTCTGCGAAGGCCGCTTTGGTACGTTGCCGCTGGGACCCCGCCGGCGCCCCGCAGGATCATCGCGGCTTTCTGCAAGCGGTCATGACGATCTTAACTAGCGGCCTCCGTGGAGCGTCGGCAGGCGGGAGTGCAGCGCAGCCTAATCAGATCAATTTGAGACGTAGCGGCTCTTGGGCCGTTCGAGCCCCATATTCTCGCGCAACGTCGTGCCTTCGTACCCGGCCCGAAACAGACCACGCGACTGTAGTTCTGGGATCACGAGGGCGACGAAATCGTCGAGCCCACCCGGCAAATGCGAGGGATGAAACAGAAAGCCGTCGACGCCGTGACCACGAAACCATTCCTCCATGTCATCGGCGATCTCGCTTGGCGAGCCGATGAGCGTCCGTTGCCCCCGGGCTGCGGCGAAGCGCTGGTAGATTTGCCGGATCGTCAGCCGTTCCTCTCGCGCCCAGCGGATAATGTTGCGGGTATTGCCGAGCCCGCTGAGTGCGAAATGCCGTTCGGGAATATCGGGAAGCGGACCGTCGAGATCGTATTCCGACAGATCGAACCCGCCGAGCTGGTTTGAGAGTAATTCGAGCCCGACATCGGGGTGGATCTTCGACTGCAGGAAATTGTGTAGGTCCTCCGCCTCCTTCCGGGTTCGTCCGACGATCGCATTGAGACCCGGCATCACTTTCAGTGCTTCAGGTGGACGGTCGTACTTTCGCATGCGCCCCTTCAGGTCGCGGTAGAACTCCTGCGCGCTGGCAAGGGTGTGCTGCGGTGTGAATACCCCCTCCGCGAAGCGAGCTGCCACCTCGCGGCCAACCTCGGACGAGCCGGCTTGGAACAGCACCGGATGGCCTTGCGGCGGCCGCGCGACATTCAGCGGGCCGCGAACCGAGAAATGCTCGCCCTTGTGGTTCAAGTAATGGAGCTTGGCCGGGTCGAAGTAACGTTCCGATTTGCGGTCTCTGACAAATGCATCGTCGTCCCAGCTGTCCCACAACCCCTTCACCACTTCGACAAACTCGATTGCCCGGTCGTAACGGGCATCGTGGTCATAGTGCCGCTCGCGTCCGAAATTGAAGGCTTCGGAGACGTTCGATGATGTGACGACATTCCAGCCGGCACGACCGCCGCTTATGTGATCAAGCGAGGCGAATTTCCGGGCAATGTGGTAGGGCTCGTTATAGCTGGTCGTCGCAGTGGCGCAGAGACCGATATGCGTGGTCACCGCGGCGAGCGCCGGCAGCAAGGTCAGCGGATCGAAATACGCCATGTATTGCGGCCAACGGCTGAGCGCCTCAAGCTTGCCGTCGCGCGTCGCCACCGCATCGGCGACGAACATCAGGTCGAACTTGCCGCGCTCGGCGGTTTGCGTGATCTCGGCGTAATGACGGAAATTGGTGCCCGCGTCGATCTGCGCGTCAGGGTGCAGCCAGGCGGCCACGTGGTTTCCGGTCGGGTGAAAGAACGCACCGAGCTTCATCGTCTCGCCGCTGCGCCCCTTATCCATCCCAGATCTCCCCCGGAGGTGACGCGTTTGAGCCTATCGCGCCGCCGCCGCTGCGTACAGGAGCGGCAAACGAGGCCTCACTGTAGCCCTTTCACCTTAAATGATCGGCAAGCAAGCCTATATGCCGCACAACCGCGATCGACAATCGCGGTTGTGACGGAAGTCAGCAACGCGCCGATGCCGTTCTGGGGGCGGCGATCGTACCGCCGGGTTCGATCCATTACCGACGCTCGCATCAGGCTGAACATATTGCATCATCGCTTCGGAAATAGCGGAATGCCTGCCTCCACGCGTCGCCCCACCAAGGCTCGCGCCTCGCCTGTTGCGGGTGGTTGACCGGTTTCGCCGAGCTTGTCGAAGAGCCTCCAGCTTGTCCCGGGCAGTAACGGTGCAATACAGGCCGCAATCGTCTGGAGGGCAACCGCGAGACTGTAGAGGGCAGCGCGCAGCCTGGCGTCACATTGGGCCGCGGATTCACGATCTCGCGACGACCTTGAAGCCTTGGCCAAGGCCCAAGGCTCCTCCTCCGTGACGTAGCGATTGGCCGCGGCAATGAACATCCAGACGGCATCAAGCGCGCAATGAAAGGCGTAGGCGCGCAAATGTCCGGCGACTGTTCCAGAAAGTTCAGCCGCGCCGCGAAGAAGCCGGTCTCCTTCGACATGTCCGTCCGGCGGCGTCGGCACAGCAGCACCGCAATAGCGCTCGATCATGCTGAGGACCCGATGCGCGAGATTCCCGAGCTGAGCGGCAAGCTCGGAGTGGTAGGCCTGCCGGAACCGCTCGTGAGAAAAGTCACCGTCATCGGTGGAGCGGAAGTGCCGCAGCAGGTAATAGCGCAACGGATCTGCGCCGAACTCCCCGGCCAGCGGAATAGGATCAATCGCGTTGCCGGCCGACTTGCCAATCTTCCGGCCGTCCACCGTCACATAGCCATGCACGAGGATCCGTGTCGGCAATTTCAAGCCGGCGGAAAGGAGCATTGCCGGCCAATATACGGCATGAAACCGGGTGATCCCTTTCCCTATGACATGCTCGCGTGAAGTCGCATGTCTCCAGTAATCAGACAGTAATGCATCGTCGGTCCCGTACCCGAGCGCGGTGATGTAGTTAGCGAGTGCGTCGAACCAGACGTAGATCACCTGCTCAGGGTCGCCGGGCACGGGAATGCCCCAGCCACGAGCACGCTTGACGCTTCGCGAGATACTGAAGTCGTCTAGCCCAGCTTCGATCCAAGCGAGGACTTCGTTGCGGCGTGACGACGGCACGATCTCGATTCCGCGGCGCGCATAGATCTCGCGAAGTCGATCGGCATACCGCGAGAGGCGGAAAAACCAGTTCTCTTCCTCGACCTCGTCAGGAACCGTGCCATGCTCGGGGCATCTGCCGTCGAGCAGTTCATCCGGCTTATAGAACTGCTCGCATCCGGTGCAGTAAAGCCCCCGATAGGCACGCTTGTAGATGTCGCCAGTCTCGAAGCAGGCGACCCACAGGCGCTCGGCCCCTGGCCGATGGCGCGTGTCGGCACTGGTCCGGATGAAGTCGTCGAAGGACAGGTCGAGGCTTTCCTTGAGCGCCTGAAAGCGTGTAGCGTTGCGCTCCACTAGCTCCGCGACCGGAACGCCGGCTAGGTCAGCGGCCTGGACATTCTTGATGCTGTTCTCGTCAGTTCCGGCGAGGAAGCGCACATCGTCGCCGGACAACCGATAGAAGCGGGCCAACGTGTCCGCCTGCGTCATCTCGAGGGCGAAGCCTATGTGCGGCGTAGCGTTCACATAGGGGATCGCGGTGGTGACATAGCGGCGAAAGCCGGATTTCGAGTTTGGTGATGCGATCTGCATTTCTGGAACCCTCGGTCGCAGACGAGGCGGTTCCGAAAACGAAAAAGCCGCCTCGGAAGGAAGCGGCTCGGGTGTGTCGTTCGTTTTGGTCAGATCACATGCCGACGGGTTCCGCTTCCTGCGTAGAAAGCGACATCACCATGGTCGAGATGATGCTCTGTACTTGGTTGATCATGGATCGTAACTAGTCGATCTGAGGGCTGAAGTCAATCCTAGGCCGGTACGCCGTGCCGAAAGGTCGGCTTTCCACCGTACTGAGCCGATCCCGATGCGTATTGCGAACGGCAGGTACGGGGATCTGCAGCCGAAGACGCGGGCCGGCGCGGCGAGCAGATCGCGAACAATCGATCGCGCTATCGCCGCGCACCCGGGCTGATTTTGCGCTCGCCCGACCTTCGGCCGGCCTGCTGGTCGGCTCAGTAATATACCGACCGCCCGGCCCCGCCGCCTGCCGCCACCAGCTCGCCGGAGACGGCCCAGGCCTTTTCCGAGGCGAGAAAGACCGCGACGAACGCGACCTCCGCAGCGTCCACCATGCGGCAGATGGCATTGCCGCGCGGCGAGTCCGGAGCGAAGTCCCGGCGCTCCGCCTCTTCCGGGGATATGCCGAGCTGCGCGGCGCGGGCGGCGAGCAGGCTCGGCGTACGCTCGGTGCGGGTCGTGCCGGGATGGATGCAATTGACCGTGATCCCATGACGGCCCAATTGGACTGCCAGCGTTTTTGTCATGTGAACAAGACCGGCATTGCGGGCGCCGCCGCTGAGATTGCCGGCGTTGCGGGCGTTGCCGCCGCTGATGTTGATGATGCGGCCCCAGCCCGCGGTCTTCATGAACGGGATGACCGCTCGGGAGCAGCGCAGCGCTCCGACGTACTTGACGTTGAAATCCTCGATCAAATCCTCGTCGACGACGGTTTCGATCGGGCCGGTCGCGGTGGCCGAGCCCCCGGGATGGGAGCCGCTGTTGACCAGGATGTGCAGGCCGCCCAGCTGCTGCGCCGCCTCGGCGACCATGCGGTCCACCTGCTCCTTGCTGGTGACATCGGCTGCGAGGGGAACGATGCGCCGGTTCGTCTCGGTAGCCAATTCCCGCGCTGTCGCCTCCAAATCCGCCTTGTTCCGCGCCACGATCGCCACATCGGCCCCTTCGCGAGCCAATTCCCGCGCGATGGCCTTGCCGATGCCCCGGCTGCCGCCGGTCACGATCGCGTGCTTGTCCCGCAATCCGAGGTCCATGGCATTCTTTCCCTTGTTGGCGTGCTGCGATCCTGTTGTTCCACTGCTATTGTTCTCTCCGAATGGACCTTACGCAAGGCGCTGGCATGGGTAGTTTCACGGCGCCTCGGCTGTTGCACAGAAGCGGTTTGGGTCGTACAGCTTCACGGCTCCGCCGCCACGGCGGGCAATGAGGAGGATCACGATGAGCGCGATCCGACAGACAAGCGACACCGACACCGGTCCGATCACACCCGTCTACAGGCTGCCGATCGATCATCCGAGCGTCTGGAAGCCTGCCGATTTCGCCTCGGCGGCGGATTACACGATCGAGCTGACCGCGAGGCAGCTGCGTGACGTCGAGCACGCGATCGCCCGGGTCAAGGCGGCCGGTCTCGGCCTCGACGATCTCGGGCGCGAGCATTTCGAGCTGCCGTCGCTGCGGCCGGTCATCGACGAGATCCGCCGTCAGATCGAGAAGGGGCGCGGTTTTGTCGTCGTCCGCCGGCTGCCGGTCGAGGCCTACTCGAAAGACGATCTCGGCATGATCTTCTGGGGGATCGGCACGCATCTCGGGCACGGGCTGTCGCAGAGCGTGCTCGGAGACCGGCTCGGCCATGTCAAGGATTTCAGCCGCGAGGACCCAATGGCGCGGGCCTACCGCAACAAGCAGGAGCTGTCGCCGCATACCGACTCCGCCGACCTCGTCGGTCTTTTCTGTCTGCGCGACGCGCAGAGCGGCGGCGTATCGCAGCTGACCAGCGCGACCGCCGTGCACAACGTGCTGTGCGACGAGTACCCGGCGGTGCTCGAGCGCCTCTACCGCGGCTACAGCTTTCACCGCCGCGGCGAGGAGCAGCCGGGCGAGCCGCCTTACACGCCATACCGCGTCCCGGTCTATTCCAATACCGAGGGCAATGTCTCGGCGCGCTATGTGCGCACCTATGTCGAGGCCGGCGAAGCTGCCGCCGGGCGGCCGATGGACGACGCCGAACTGGCGGTGCTCGACCGTTTCGAGGAAGTCACGAAACGCCCGGACCTGATGCTCGAGTTCACGCTGCGCCCGGGCGAGATGTACTTCCTCCATAATTACACGATCCTGCATGCCCGCACCGCCTTCGACGACGGCGACGCGGACGAGGACCGGCGGCGGCACCTGTTGCGGCTGTGGCTCGAAGTGCCCGGGATGCGGCCGGTGCATCCGCATATCCGCAAGAATGGCATCGCCGCGGTGCCCGGCCGCACGCCGTCATACGATTGGAGCCGGCTGACCAAGAACCGCAACTGACGACCACAAGCTCGGGCGGAGGCACGCCGATGATCGCAAATCCGATCCCGTGGCCCGACGGCGCCCGCTGCGCCGTCGCGATGACCTGGGACATGGACGCCGACAGCGCCTTCAACTGGTACAACAAGGACACCGCCGACAATCTCGTCGCCGCGCAATCCTGGACGCGCTACGACCCGCTGATCGCGATCCCGCGGCTGGTCGAGCAGTTCGCG